>NZ_JBIPKI010000021.1:0-36396 GCF_044068515.1 Desulfurivibrio nitratireducens | reverse complement strand
AATATTTCAGCAGTTTACCAAACGTTCGCCGAATTTATTGACATCGACAAGGACCCAAAAATGGATTTCAGCCATTCCCAACTGCCGCCTTGGCTAACCAACAACCGTTTGTTCAGACTAATGTTTATCCTGCGAAAATTGTATCTATCTCGGACCACATCAAAGCATTATGCCCAGTTCGGAGAAGATATTTCTATTAAAAGATTTTTTGATAAAAACCACCGTGGGTTTTTCGTAGATGTCGGATGTTTTCATCCCAAAAAACACAACAACACCTGGTTATTATACAAGAAAGGGTGGAGAGGGATAAATATCGATATCGACCCCATCAAAATAATGGGATTCAACATCGTCCGGCCTGGAGACACCAATATTACCAGCGCTGTTTCAAACAAAGAAGGTGAAATATCTTATTATTCCAGTGGTTTTTATTCATTGACAACATCGCTTGATGCCGATTTTGTCCGAGGGAAGGAAGGTTACACAAAAAAAACAACCCGCTGCTCAACCCTAAACCGGATTCTGGATGACACCAAGTACAAAAACAAACAGATTGACCTGCTTTCCGTCGACGCTGAAGGGCACGACCTGGAAGTCTTGATGTCCTTGGATTTCGATCGATACGATCCTAAACTGATTGCCGTTGAAACTCATCACACCCTGCTCCCCCAAGTTGAAAAATCCACCCTTTATACTTTTCTGGCCGGAAAGGGATACTGCTTGGCAGGCTGGTGTGGACTTACCCTGCTGATGGCCAGCAGATCTCTCCAACATGAGTTGGCTTGACCAATTTGGCTTAAGCAATCATGGTTGGTATTTTCGCGTTGATCCACACCGCAAATATTGCCCTCACCCCTTCGCCACTTACTGCTGCCGGTGGAGCATCTCATAGACTCCGTGCTGCTCCAGCAAGGAATCATGATCGCCCTCCTCGACGATCCGACCTTCCTGCATTACGATGATCCGGTCAGCGTTCTTGATGGTTGACAAGCGATGAGCAATGACGAAAGTGGTGCGGTTAGCCATCAAGTTTTCCAGGGCCTTCTGCACTTCCCTTTCCGATTCGGTGTCCAAGGCCGAGGTAGCTTCGTCGAGAATCAGGATCGGGGCGTTTTTGAGCAAGGCCCGGGCGATGGCCAGGCGTTGGCGCTGGCCGCCGGATAACCGGGCCCCGCTCTCGCCGATGACGGTATCAAAACCCAGCGGCAGTTCCCGGATAAAATTGTAGGCATAGGCGGCCTGGGCCGCAGCGACGATCTCCTCCTCGCTGCGCTCGACATCCCCGTAGGCGATGTTGTTGCGGATCGTGTCGTTGAACAGCACGGTCTGCTGCTCGACGATGGCGATCTGATTCCGCAGTGAGGCCAGGGTAACCTCCCGCAGGTCATGGCCATCCACCAGGATCCGGCCTCGGCTGACCTCAAAGAAGCGGGGAATCAGATTGGCCAGGGTGGTCTTGCCGCCGCCGCTGGGACCCACGACGGCCAGCACCTGGCCGGCCGGCACCGTCAGGTTGATCTCCCGCAGCACCGGAGTCACCCCGTCATAGCTGAAGGAAACGTTCTCAAATTCCAGCGCTTTTTCGAAGGGCGGCAACTCCCGGGCCCCCGGGGCGTCGACGATGTCGGCCTTGACGTCGAGCAGGGCGAAGACCCGGGTGGCCGCCGCCAGCCCCTGCATGATCGTGCTGTTGAGGCCGCTCAGGCCCTTGATGGGATCGTAAATCATCAGCATGGCGGTCAGAAAGGCGAAAAAGGTGCCGGGGGTGGCCTGGCCGGCCAGGACCTGGTAGCCGCCGTACCAGATGATGCCGGCAAAGGCCAGGCCGCCGATCAGTTCCATGATCGGATGCTGGAGACTGCCCAACTGGATCTCCTTGGCCAGGATCTTGTAGAGCCGGTCGACCAGGCCGCCGAAGCGGCGCGATTCGTAGGCCTCCATGCCGAAGGCCTTGACGATGCGATGGCCGCCGATGGTTTCATGCAGCACGTTGGAAATCAGGGCCACGGTCTGCTGGTTGCTGGTGCTGTTGCGCCGGAACAGCTTGCCGAAGTGCACGATCGGCAGCGCCGCCAACGGCAGCAGGACAATGGTGACCAGGGCCATTTTCCAGTCGAGATAAAAGGCCACCCCGAGCAGGGCCAGCACCTGGACCAGATCCTTGAGGATACCGACCAGGGCCCGGGAAACCGCGCCCTGGATCAGGGTGACATCGGAAATGACCCGGGAAATCAACTCGCCGGTGGGCGTTTTATGGAAAAAAGAGAGCGGCAGAGAGTGGACATGGGCGAAAATGCTCTTGCGCAGGTCGCGGATCACCCGCTGGCCGGCGGTATCCAGCAGGTAGCGGTAACAGTAATAAACCACCCCCTTGAAAACAAACAACAGAATCAGGGCCAGGGGCAGAATATTGAGCAGGAGCCGGTCCTGCTCAAAAAAGATCTTGTCCAGCAGGGGTTTGACCATATACGCCTGGCCCCCGCTGAACCCCGCCACCATCACCATGCAGAGCATGGCCAGCAACAGCCGTTTGCGGTAGGGTTTGATCAGGTAATAGATGCGGAGCAGCAGCTCTTTGTTGGTCATGGCAATTCAACTTTCTTATCGGCCGCGGCGCCCCCGCCGGAGCTAAAATCACGATAGGCAGCGGCCAGGCCGGCGGGCAGCGAGGTTTGCGGGCGCCAGCCCAGTTGGTCCAGCCGGGAGACATCCAGCAGCTTGCGCGGGGTGCCGTCCAGGCCGGAGGCAGCGAAAACCACCTCCCCCCGATACCCCACCACCTCCTGCACCAGCGCCGCCAGTTCGCGGATGGTGAGGTCCTGGCCGCAGCCGATGTTGATCAGCGGCGGGGCAAAGCTCTGGTCCAGATCCTCGCTCCCCAGGAGGGCGGCGAAGTCCCGGTCAGCCAGGTTCAGCAGAAAAACGCTGGCGGCGGCCAGATCAGCGCTGTAAAGGAATTCCCGCCGCGGGGCGCCGGTCCCCCAGAGTCGGACCACCGGCGGATTCTGGGGCCGGGCCTGGGCGGTCAAAGGCTGATCGGGCCGGAAACCGAGCATTTCCTTGATTTCGGGCGGAATAGGCCCGTGCCGCTGCTCATCGGCGATTATTCCGGCCAGATCTCCGGCCCGGCTCAGTTTGGCGAGATGAAACTTGCGGATCATGGCCGGAATAACATGGCTGTCGCGGAGGTGATAATTATCTCCGGGGCCGTAGAGGTTGGTGGGCATCACCGCCAGGAACCGGGTCCCATACTGGCGGTTGTAGCTCCAGCACATCTCGATTCCGGCGATCTTGGCCACGGCATAGGGCCGATTGCTGGGTTCCAGGGGCCCGGTCAGCAAATAGCTTTCCTTAATCGGCTGGGGGCAGTCCCGGGGGTAGATGCAACTGGAGCCGAGGAAGAGCAGGCGTTTGACCCCGGCCTGGTAAGCGCTGTGGATCACATTGGTCTGGATAACCAGATTGTCGCGGATAAATTGGGCCGGGTAGCTCTGGTTGGCCTCAATCCCGCCCACCTTGGCGGCGGCCAGCAATACATAATCCGGGCGTTGCGCCGCGAAAAAATCCCGGACGGCGGCCTGGTCGGTCAGATCCAACTCAGCCCGGGTCCGGGTCAGCAGATTGCGGTAACCAAGACCCTGCAAATGCCGCAGCAGGGCTGAACCCACCAGGCCGCGATGGCCGGCCACATATATGACGGCATCCTTATCCATGGTTAAAACTCGTTGCCGGTCATGGTGCGATAGCCGCTGCGTTTGACCAGGGCGTCCCGCTCGGCCAGCACCAGGTCGGCCTGGACCATCTCCCGGACCAGCTCGCTGAAGCCGATTTTCGGGGCCCAGCCCAGCTGGCGGCGGGCCTTGGCGGCATCACCCAGCAGGGTCTCAACTTCCGTCGGCCGGAAGTAGCGGGGATCCACCGCCACAATCGTGGTGCCGGCCGGCAGTTCGCCATTGCCGGTGCGCAAGGGGGCGGCCAGAACCCCGCTCTCAGCAACCCCTTGACCCTGCCAGGAAATTGCAATGCCCAGCTCGGCGGCGGCGGCGTTGACGAAATCACGCACGCTGTGCTGGACCCCGGTGGCAATCACGTAATCATCGGGCTCATCCTGCTGCAGCATCAGCCATTGCATTTCCACGTAATCCCGGGCGTGCCCCCAATCCCGGCGGGCAGCGAGGTTGCCCAGGTAAAGACAGTCCTGCAGCCCGACCTTGATTCTAGTCAAAGCCCGGGTAATCTTGCGGGTTACGAAAGTTTCCCCGCGCACCGGTGACTCGTGGTTGAAGAGAATGCCATTGCAGGCGAAGAGCCCGTAAGCTTCGCGATAATTGATGGTTATCCAGTAGGAGTAGAGCTTGGCCGCCGCATAGGGGGAACGGGGGTAAAAAGGGGTGGTTTCCCTTTGCGGGGTTTCCTGCACCCGGCCGAAGAGCTCCGAGGTGGCGGCCTGGTAAAAGCGGGTCTTCTTTTCCAGGCCCAGGATCCGGATGGCCTCCAGCAGGCGCAGAGTCCCCAGGGCATCGGCATTGGCGGTATATTCCGGTTCCTCGAAGGATACGGCCACGTGGCTCTGGGCGGCGAGGTTGTAGATTTCCGCCGGCTGCACCTGCTGGACGATCCGCAGCAGGCTGCTGGAATCGGTCATGTCGCCGTGATGGAGAATGAAATTCCGTTCCGGTTCGTGGGGATCCTGGTAGAGATGGTCGATCCGGTCGGTATTGAACAGCGAGGTCCGGCGCTTGATCCCATGCACCACGTAGCCCTTGGCCAGCAGCAGTTCGGCCAGATAGGCCCCGTCCTGGCCGGTGATTCCGGTAATCAGCGCTCTTTTCTTGTCAGCAGCCATCGCCCACCTCTTTTTTAGGATGCGCGGGACAAGGTTTGAATTGATTGTGACCTTGAACCTTGAACCTTGAACCTTGAACCTTGAACCTTTAACCTTGAACCTTTAACCTTTAACCTTTAACCTTTAACCTTTAACCTTGAAAATGACAGAAATACGGTCCTTTGTCAATCAGGTAAAAATTACGGCACCGGCACCGAGGGGAACAGGCTCCGATCGGTATGGGGAATAAAGCGGGAGCCGGAAAATCGGATCATGAACTCATGGTTGACGTTGAGTTCGAGATAGGTGATTTTTTTGGCCACCGCCCCGATGCGCTCCCGCGCCTCCCGATCCAGCAGATAACGGCGGGCCCCGGCCAGCGAGCTGTTGCCCACCGGTCGATAGGTGGCCAGCGGCAAATCGGGGATCATTCCCAGCACCACGGCCTGGCGCGGATTGATGTGGCGGCCGAAGGCCCCGGCCACGTAAATCCGGCCCAAGGCGCTAAAGGGCAGCCCCACCTGCTCCATCAGGGTGGCGAGAATGGCGTACATCGCCGCCTTGGAGCGCATCAGGGCATCGAGATCGACCTGGCTGACCACCACCGCCTCACCCCCGGCCGCCTCGGCGGGCCAGGCCACCACCAAGGCCGGCCCGTCGGGGCCTTGAACCAGGCGCTCGCCCATCCGCTCGGGCCGGAATTTGCCGCGAATATCAATCATGCCGGCCAGGAAAAGCTCCGCCATCAGGTCGATGATGCCCGAGCCGCAGATCCCCCGGGCCGGGAGGGTGGAAGGGGCTCCCACCGCAGAGCTGCTCTCCGCAACCACCCGATCTTCCCCGATCACCCGAAAGGAAAGCGCCCCGGAATCCGGATCGATGCTAACCCGTTCAATGACCCCGGGGCCAGCCCGCATCCCCATTTTCGCCACCCCGCCCTCCAGGGCCGGGCCGGCGGCTCCGGCGCAGGCCACCAGCCAGTCCCGGCAACCCACCACCACCTCGGCATTGGTCCCGACATCGATCAGCATGGCCGGTTCGGCCGCCAGGTCCAAATCACAGGCGACAATGCCGGCCAAGAGATCGCCGCCGAAATAACTGCCCACCCCCGGCAGGACATGCACCGGGGCGGCGGGATGAAGGTTCAGGCCCAGTTCGGCGGCGGCCACCGGCCCGGGAGCATTGACCACCGGAATATAGGGTTCCCGGCAAAGTTGATAGGGATCCAAGCCCAGGAAGAAATGCCCCATGGCGGTGTTGCCGGCTACGCTCAAAGCCCGGATTTCCGCCGCCGCCAGGCCGGCTTCCCCGGCCAGCTTGCTCGCCAGGGCATTGACATCGCCTATCACCGCCGCCTGGAGAAGGGCCAGCCCATTGCCCGCTTCCTGCTGGCCGGCGGCGAAATGAATCCGGCTGAGGATATCGGCCCCATGGACGATCTGGCTGTTTTCCCTGGTAGCCCGGCCCAGCTCATCCCCGCTGAGCAGGTCCAGCAGCACCGCCTCCAGATGGGTGGTGCCAAGATCCAGGGCCAGGGCCGGCAACCGGAGCGGGGTGGCCGCCAGAAAATCCACCAGCTCCCAGCCGGCCGGTTCTCCCGCCGGGGCCGGGCCGGGAACCGCCGGCGGCAGCTCGTTGAGCAGGGCCACCCCTTGAAACCCGCAGGCCCGGAAACGAGCCGCCAGTCTCCCCAGGCGTCGATAGGGCACCGCCAGGCGGCAGGCGGCAAAGCCCGGCCGGGTCCGAATCGCTCTTTGCAAACGATCGAGATCGCCGGTATTATCCTGCAGGCTGGGCGGTGAAGCCGTCACCTGCAACAGCCGAACCAGGGCGGTCATTGTTTTATCCCTCGGACAAATTCACCGATCTTGCACCATTGGGCGGTAAATGCTATTAATAAGAGTTTGCAAAAAGTTCTTGCTCCTGGCGGCTGCTGCGCCAAAACAAGAAGTTATTGGGAGCCCCGCCGGCGGCGAAGCTGCTTGGGGACGGGCCGGGACCGCCGGTGGGCCAAACAAACCCAACAATCTACAACAGCTCCCGGGCGATTGCATGCTAAAAGGATATATTTCCCGATGCTGAATCTTCTCGCCGTAGCGGTCGGCGGCGCTTTAGGCTCGGTGCTGCGCCACCTGGTCTTCCTGCTGGTCCAGCGCCCGCCCCTGGCCGGTTTTCCCTACGGGACCCTGGCCGCCAACCTGCTTGGCTGCCTGGGGATCGGCTTTCTCTGGTACCTGTTCGTCGACAGCCGCCTGCAGCAGGAATGGCGTCTCTTTCTATTCACCGGAATCCTGGGAGGATTCACCACCTTTTCCACTTTTGCCCGGGAAACCCTTGATCTGATCAGGGTCGGCGCCTGGAAGAGCGCCCTGGTTTACGTGGGGGTCAGCAATATTCTAGGAATCATGCTGGTTTTCACCGGGATGCTTCTGGCCCGCCGCCTCCACTGAGGGTGCAGCAGAGAGCGGCACCGCATCCCTCGCGACCAGCCCCGACGGAACCCCAACACAGCCTGGAGACCTTGGCCGGGGCGGCTTTTGGAACCAACTACCGCGACTATCTATGAAAAGAACTCCCTGGCTGCTCTATACCTACCTGCTCACCGAGATGCTGGCGCCTTTTTTTGCCGCTTTGCTGGTGATCAACGCCATTCTCTTTCTCGGGCGCCTGGTACCTTTGCTGGATGGGATTTTCGGCCTGGGGGTCGGGCTGGGGGATTTTGCCCGGCTCTGCCTGTACATCAGCCCTTCCCTGCTGCGTTTTTCCATCCCCATGGCGGCAATGATGGCCGTGATCATCGCCTTTACCAGAATGGGCAACGACCTGGAAATCATGGCCCTGAAGGCCAGCGGCATCGGCCTGGTCAAAATTCTGCCGCCGGTGATCTTTTTCGGGCTGATCACCGGCCTGCTGACCCTGGGAGTAGCCACCAGCCTGCTGCCCAGGGGAACGGTGGCCATGCATCAATTGATGCTCCATCTGGCCACCGAACGAGTCGAACAGGGGCTCCAGGAAAAGTCCTTCAGCGAAGGGCTGGGCAACGTGGTCCTCTATGTGGAAGAGGTATCCGCCGATGATCGCGGTTGGCGGGGGGTTTATCTCTCCGACCTCCGGGATCCAACCAATCCCCTGACCATCGCCGCCCGGAGCGGGGCTTTGCGGGCCGAACCGGCCGAAGGGCTGGCGATCCTGACCCTGGCCGATGGCAGCCTCCACCGGGCGGTGGGCGACAAAACCCAGACCATCCACTTTCAGCGCTACACCCTGGACCTGCCCCTGCAGCCTCCGGCCATGGGCCAGCTGGGCCGCAGCAGCATGACCCAGCCGGAACTGCTGGCCAGGGCGGCAACGCTGGCTCCTGACCATCCCCAGCGGCTGCGCCTGCTCATCGAATATCACCAGCGCCTGGTCCTCCCCCTGGGCTGTTTTCTGCTCAGCATCCTGGGCTTGAGCCTGAGCCAGATCGGCCAGAGCAGCCGCCTGGCCCTGGGAGTACCCCTCGGCCTGGCTTCGTTTATCGGTTATTATGTTTTATTGACCGTAGCCAAATCCCTCAGCGAGAACGGCCAGATCCCGGTGGTTCCGGCCATGTGGGCCCCCAACCTGGTTTTCCTGCTGCTGACCATCCACCTGCTCCGGCGCAGCGCCCTGGAACTGGGCAATCCCTGGTTGGACCGGGTTATCGCCGGGGGACGGGATACCTTTGCCCGCCTGCGGCAATTGGGAGGGAAGACCGAACCATGAAACTGCTGGACCGCTACATCATGGGCCAGTTTTTCCGCAACCTCGGCCTGGTCCTGGGATCGCTGCTGGCGATCTACCTGCTGATCGATTTTTTTGAGCGGGTGGACAATTTTCTCGGGGCCGAGCTCGGCATGGGGACCGCCGTTCATTACCTGCTGCTGAAAATTCCGTTGATCTTCGAGCAGGTCATGCCGGCCGGGCTGCTGCTGGCCGGGATCATCACCCTGGGCCTGCTTAACCGCAACCAGGAAATGATGGCCCTGCAGGCCGCCGGCCTGAGCATCCGCCGGATTGTCCGCCCCCTGCTGCTGGCCGCCGCCGGATTTACCCTGCTGACCCTGGCCAGCAGCCAATGGCTGTTGCCGCCGACTTTTGCCGAAACCAACCGGATCTGGCACGAACAGGTCCGACAGGAGACCCCCCAGGGCATTGAACGCAGCGGTCGCGTTTATTATCGAGGCAGCGAAGGGATCTATTCCTTTGCCCGGCCCACCGGCGACCAAACCCGGCTGGAGGAGTTTTCCTACGCAGTCTGGGACCGGGATTTTCACCTGGTTCGCCTGCTGACGGCCGCGGTGGCCGTCTGGGACGGCCGGGGCTGGACCCTCCATGAAGGCCAGGACAAAATCGCCGGCCCGACCCGCGATCAGTTCAACAGCGAGATCTTCAGCGAGCAGGAAATCGTGCTGCCGGAAAGACCGGCCGATTTCTTTATCCCGCCCTACGCCCTGGCCGAGCGCTCCCTCTCCGCCCTTTGGCGCCAGGCCCGGGCCGCTGAGGATAGCCCTCGGCGGCTGACCGCCCGCCTTGAATTGCACAAGAAGACTTCTTATATTTTTCTCGGTTTACCGCTGCTGTTGATCGGCATCCCGCTGCTCCTCGCCCTGCATCGAGGCCGGGGCCGGGACCTGGCCCTGGCGATTCCCGCTACCGCCATCATGGCCTTTATCGCCTGGGGCCTGTGGAGCATCGGCCAGGCCCTGGCCGGAGCGGCCTACCTGCCCCCCGCCATGGCCGCCTGGTTGATTCATCTGCCCACCGCCGGCCTGGGCTGGTATTTCATCCAAAGAGAAGGTAAGTAATGATTGATGCATCCCCCCCGGAATTGGCCTGGGAACATATCAAATGCGCCGGCATCGTCGGCCTGCCGCCGCGGACGATTATGGCCGGCCTGGCCGCCAACCAGGCGGTGATTTACGACCTGGACGCCCTGCTGGTGGAGGCCGACCCCGCGGCGATCCCCGATCTGCTGCCCCGGGTTTACTGCGGCATCCTGCGCACCGTGGTCCTCAACGCCCTCCATCTGGCGACCCAACTGGATGCCATCTTCATTGACATCGGGCCCGGCAAGTGCGACGGCGCCCGCTACACCGCCGAAATCCTGCGCCGTGATCTGCCGGTGCCCATCATCACCTGCCGGAACCTGGACCATGAGCGCCTGGGCAACCCGATCTGCGTTTCCGGTCTGCCTTTGCTCGAAAAACTGCAGTTGATTACCGCCGGGGTCAAAGATCCGGAGCCCCCGGCGACCGCTCCCCCTCCCTGCCCCCCCACCGCCGCTTTCTGGGGGGTGCCGCCCCGGGATTTCAGCCTGCTGGAAATCTTTCCCGCCACCACCCATGTTTACGGCTGGACCCGCTGCATGGAGAATAAGACCCCGGCCGATCACGCCCTGGAAATGGAGCACCCCCCCGATTTGCCGACTGTTTTCTTTGCCCAGTCCTTCTGCCCCAAAACCGCCCTGGCCCGCGACCTCGCGGCGGCCCATCCCCGGGCCCTTTACCTGGACGCGGACCTCCACTGCGGCGGCAGTATCCTGGCCAAAATCGAAGCCTTCCTCGAGCTTCAGAGGACAGAGGTCAGATGACAGAAGTCAGAAGTCAGATAACACAGGAGAGAAGAGTATAGTATGGCTGCCGCAATAATAACGATACCGACAATGCCGGAACTACCTGTCATGTCTTGTCTCGGGCTGGTTGAAGAGCTTGGCTCGAGCGCCGTTGCCTGCCTTTGCCCTCTGCCCACTGCCCTCTGATATGCTGCTCGGCGATTTCGGTACCTCATACAGTAAAATCCTCGACCTGGACCGCCCCGGCGCCAACCCCCGGGTGCTGGCCACCCGGGACCTGGCTCCGGAAACCCGGATTGATCTGGCCACCGGCCACAATGCCCGCCGCTTCGGGCGGCGCCGGATCAACGAACTGGTGGCCCTGGCCCGGGGGGGCGAAGCCTTGATCGGCCGGCCGGATTTCCTTCTGCTGGATTGCGGCAGCCGCGACATCAAGTTCATCCGCTACGCCGGCGGCCGCCTGGCCGATATGGGCTGGAACGCCGAATGCGGGGCTTCGATGGGCTTCACCATCGAACTGCTGGCCCGCTATTACCAGTTGGATTGCCGCCGGATGGAGCCGCCGCAACGGGCCTTTGCCGTCACCTGCGGGGTTCTGGGCCTGAGCGACATCTTCGACGCGGTGGTCAACGGAGTGCCGGAAGAGGAGGCGGTGGCCCGGCTGATCAAGGGCATCGCCCTCAATGCCTACCAGTTTGCCGGCAAGCCGGAACAGCTTTATCTTTCCGGCGGCCTGTGCGACAACCCGGTTTTCGTCCGCAGTTTCCCCTGTCCGGTGGTGCCCCTGGGTCGCTTTGTCCTGCTGGAGGGTCTGCGCCGGCAAATCGCCGCATGAAAAAGCAGGAAATTCGCCGATGACCACGACCAGACCAGATAAATGGCCCCGCTGGCAGCAAGTGCTGGCCGGCGCCATCACCCGGCCCGAGGAACTGGCCGCCCGCTTTGGCCTCGACCCCGAACCCCTGCGGGCGGTGGCCCAACGTTATCCTCTGCGGATCAACCCCTACTACCTGAGCCTGATCGAAAAACCCGGCGATCCCATCTGGCGCCAGGCCGTACCCGACCCCCGCGAATTGACCGATACGGTCTGCCCGGAAGATCCCCTGGCCGAGGAAGAGTTAAGTCCGGTCCCCGGCCTGGTCCATAAGTATCCCGACCGGGCCCTGCTTCTGGTCGCGGCCCAGTGCGCCATGTACTGCCGCTTCTGCACCCGCAAACGGAAGGTGGGCACCCCGGCGATGGCCATCAGCCGCGACACCGTGCGGGCCGCCATCGCCTACCTGGCCGCCACCCCCGCCATCCATGACGTCCTGGTTTCCGGCGGCGACCCCTTGCTGCTCCCCGATGGCGAATTGGCCTGGCTGCTCGGTGAACTGCGCCGCATCCCCCACCTGGAGATCATCCGGATCGGCAGCCGGGTACCCTGCACCCTGCCCATGCGGATCACCACCAGGCTGGCCGGGCTGTTGAAAAAATTTCACCCCCTCTATATCAACACCCACTTCAACCATCCCCGGGAAATCACCCCGGCGGCGGCCACGGCCTGCGCCCGCCTGGCCGATGCGGGAATCCCCCTGGGCAACCAGACCGTCCTGCTCCGGGACATCAACGACAATCCGGCCACCATGCGGGAGTTGATGCGCAACTTGCTCAAAATTCGGGTTAAGCCCTATTACCTGTTCCAGGCCGACCTCAGCCGGGGCACCGATCATTTTCGGACCCCGGTGGAGCGGGGGCTGGCGATCATGCGGGAGCTGATCGGCCACACCTCGGGCCTGGCCACCCCCACCTTCGCCCTGGACACCCCCGCCGGCCGGGGCAAGATCCCCCTGACCCCCAGCTACGTCGCGAGCCTCGACGACCACCTGGTTTTCACTAATTACCAGGGGATCCCCGGCCACTACCCCAACCCCAAGTGAGGCGCCAAAGTTCAGGAGCCGCAGAACGGGGGCAAGGCTCGCGATCGCATCCTGGATGCCAGATACCGGTGCGGGAGCTCTTGCCCCGGGGCGCCTTACTGCTTGCCATTTTCACCTCGGACCCTGTAACTTGGGTCTTGAACCTTGCCTCTTGTTAATAAAATATGGTGGCCGCTATGGATCCCGATTCCGTCCCCAATCGCAAGCTGCTGGTAGCCCTGGACGGTTCCCGCCACAGCCGCAATACCCTGCATTACCTGGCTTTGCTGTTCGCCGACCGGCCGGAGGTGCATTTCCATCTCTTCAGCCTGGTCAACGGGGTAGCCCTGCCCCCGGGGGGCGAATGGATCGGCGAGGCCGAGCGCTTGAATATGATCAGTCCCCAAGCCCGGAAAAAACTGGTGGCCCACAAGGGCTACCTGCGCCAGGGAGAAGAGTTCCTGCAGAAACAAGGGGTAGCCGCCGACCGGATCACCAGTTCGACCCGGCTGGGCAGCGGCAGCAGCGCCGGCGATATAGTCCACGAGGCCCGCACGGGCATGTACGATGCGATTGCCGTGGGCCGGCGGGGGATGACCAAAATCGAAGAAATGCTGCTGGGCAGCGTATCCAACGGAATTTTCGACCAGTGCCATGACGTGCCGCTGTGGGTTATCGACGGCCATATCGATTCCCGCCGTTTTCTGGTGCCGGTCGACCTTACCCCCTACTCCCTGCTGGCCGTGGACCACCTGGCCTTTTTCCTCCATGATCACCCCACGGCGGAAATCACCCTGTTCAACTCCACCTCCATTCTGGCGGCCCGGCCCCACGCCAAGCTGGAGGACTTCCACCAGCACTGGGATCCGGCCTGGTGTGAAGCCCATCTCCGGCGCGAAGACAGCCATTTGCACGCCCCGCGCCAGATCCTGCTCGAAAGCGGTTTCCCGGCCGAACGGATTGCGGTCATGGAGACCTCCAAGGGTTTCGAGCCCAGCCGCCAGATCATCCGCCAGGCCCTGGTAGACGGCTATGGCACCATCGTCATGGGCCGGCGGGGGCCGGAGGCCCGCAAAGGCATCTTTCGCGGGGTCTCCGACCGGGTTCTGTTGATGGCGGAGCAGGTCGCCGTCTGGGTCATCGGCTAGGAGAACGTCCAGGAGCACCGCATCTTGGCGCGATCAGCCCTGGCGATATAGCGCTGCTATAATCGCCCGGGCTGCTTGCGCCAATCTGCGGCACTCCTGGACGTTCTCCGATGATTTTGCTGGCCTTATCCCTCGGCAACTGATCAATACTAATAAAACTGGCTGGTACAGGACCAGGTCTCGCTGGCTAACGGGACCATGACTTTCTCCCCGGCTCTTCTGATGAAATGATGATGCGTAAAGGAAGTCGGATAATTGTTTTGCTGGTCTGGGTGGTGCTGCTGGGGTTGCTGTTCGGGCGGGATTACCTGGTTGAGGACTTGCAGCTGTGGGAGACGGCGGCTCTTGAGCGGGGGCGGGAAACCAGTTTTGCCGGGGTTTATTTCCGCGATGAACGGATCGGCTTTGTCCGCAGCCGGCTGGTCGCCGAAGCTGAGGATGAGGTGCTGCTGGAGCAGGAGGCCTACCTGCTGCTCAATATCCTGGGGGAACAGCACCCGGTGCGGATGCGGCTCTCCGCGAGCCTCGACGCCTCCCTGCTCTTGCGCGATTTCAGTTTCGTCCTGATTTCCCCCTTTGCCGAAACCGGAGTCCAGGGCCGGGTGGAGGGCCGGGATCTCCTGCTGGAACTGGACACCCCGCGGGGGGTGCGGCAGGAAAGAATCCGCCTGCGGGATGCGCCGCGGATCGCCACCAACCGGCGGGATTATCTGTTGAGTCCTGACTTGACCCCCGGCGGCCGGGTCCGGGTCAATTATTTCGACCCCGTCTCCCTGGCCGGCCAGGAAAGGGTGCTGGAGTACCGGGGCCGGGACCGGGTGGTGATCCACGGCCGGATTCATAACCTCCACCAGTTCAGTGAAACCTTCGCCGGCATGCGGATCAATGTCTGGCTCGATGATGAAGGGAGAATGGTCAAGGAGGAATCGCCGGCCGGGTTCGTCTTCCTGGCCGAACCGGAATTCCGGGCCACCGACATCCCCCGGGCCGGTCCGGAAATCCTGACTTCGGTGGCCGTACCCCTGATCGGCCGATTGCCGGCTGATCTTGCCCGCCGGGACCGCATGACCTATCGCCTCGAGCTGGCAGCGGATGCCGGTCTCGATCCGGCCGAGGATCTCGATCTGGCCGGCGGCCGCCAAAGCCTGGAGGGGGATATCCTGCAAGTCAGCCGGCAACCTTGGCCCCCGCCGGCGGGAGCCGGGCCCTGTTCCCCTGAGGGCCCCGCCGCGGCGGCAATCCGGGCCGCCCTGAGCGCCACTCCCCATGTCCAGAGTGACGATCCCGAGCTGATCGCCCTGGCCCGGCAGATTACGGCCGGGGCCGCTTCCCCCCCGGAAGCGATGGCCCGGCTGGCCGATTGGGTTTATGCCGGGCTTGAAAAAAGACCGGTCCTGGGGATCCCCGACGCCCTGAGCGTATTGGCTACCAGGGTCGGAGACTGCAACGAGCACGCCGCCTTGTTTGCCGGCCTGGCCCGGGCCATCGGCCTGCCCACCCGGATCGCCGCCGGCCTGGTTTTCCAGGACGAGACCTTTTTCTACCACGCCTGGAACGAAGTATGCCTGGCCGACCAGTGGTACAGCGTCGATACCACCCTCAATGAGTTGCCCGCCGGCCTGACCCACATCCGCCTGGTCACCGGCGAAACCGCCGAAATGGTCCGGCTCGGGGCCCTTTTGGGAAAATTGCGGATCGCCGTCGCGACGGATTGAGCCGCCCTATTCTCCACCGACCGCTCAGGACGATGATTCGGTTAGGGGCAGGCGGACGGTGATCAGGGCGCCGCGTTCCCCGTTGCCGCTGACCTCGATGCTGCCTCCCAGGGTCTGGACAATGCCGTAAGCCACCGCCAGGCCCATTCCGGTGCCGCCTTTTTTGGTGGTATAAAAGGGGCTGAAAACTACCTGGCGGGCTTCAGGCGGAATCCCCGGCCCGGAATCCCCGATCGCCACTTCCAGTTGCTCTCCGGCCCGGCGGGTGCTGATCTCCAACCGGCCCCGGCCGTCCATGGCCTGGATCGCGTTGATCACCAGGTTGGTGAACACCTGGCGCAGTTTCTCCTGGTCGCTGAGCAGGGGCGGCAGGTCGGGGGCAAAGTCGCGACCCACTTCCAGATCGGTAAAAGGCTCCTGGTACTCGGCCTGGGCAATGATCTCGTCCAGCATATCGTTGATGCTGACCTCTTCCGGCGGGGTCGTGGACTGTTCGTGTTCACGGGCAAAAAGCAGCAGACTCCTGGTGATCCGGGAAATCCGCTCGGTATTCTTGAGGACCTCCAGGACCTCTTCCTCGCCCTCGCTGCCGGCCAGGCGCCGCCGCAGAATCTCGACGTTGCCGCGGATAATGGCGGCGGGATTGTTGATTTCATGGGCCACTCCGGCGGCCAGCAAACCGATGGCGGCCAGTTTTTCCCGGCGGACCAGTTCCTCCTGGGCCTGCAGCAACTCCCGGTTCTTTTCCTCAAGATCCCGAGTCCGCTCGGCCACTTTGGCCTCCAGGCTGCGGTTCAGTTTGTCCAGCTCGGCTAAACTGCGCTGCAGGGCCGCCGCCGCCTGTTTGCGTTCGGTAACATCGCGAAAGGAGACCACCGCCCCCTCGATCTGGCTTTGCTCGTTGTAAATGGGATTGGCGGTGAACCTGCCCGGGAAAGTGGTTCCGTCCATCCGGCAAAAATCGTGATCATCGCCATGGATCCCCAACCCCTGCCGGAGTACCTGCTCCAGGGTCGCCGAAAACCGGCCGCAGGGGGAAAAGCCTTCCGCCGGTTGGACCAGGAGATTTTCGAAACAACGGCCGATGATTTCTTCCTCGTTGCCCCCCAGCAGCCGGGCCCCGGCCGGATTGACAGAGGCAACCCGCCCGGCTTCGTCCAGGCCGATAATCCCTTCACCGGCGGAATTAAGAATCAATTCGTTGTCCCGCCGCAACCGGGTCATGGTGCGAACCTGGTTTTCCACCCGCCGCGAGATCAGCCAGCCCAGCCCAAGGAATCCCCCCGTCACCAGAAGGGTGAGCAGCATCATGTTGCTCAGGCCCCGGGCCAGCCGCTCCTCGACCTGCCGGGCCAGCGCGGCGCTGCGTTCGCTGGCGATATCGGCCATCAGGGGATAAACATTCTCGACCCGGGCAAACAGCTCCTGGGCCCGGGCCTGCAGGCTTTCCTGTTCCCGCCGCAACTGGAGGATATCGCTGCTGAGCCGAAAAAGCCCGCCCTCGCCCGGCCTGATGGTCTGGTATTCCGCCAGAACGGCATGGCCCCGGCCAAAAATCAGGTCGCGCAAGAGGGCCACCTGTTCGGCTCCCAGGGCTGTTTCCGCCTCCTGATCATCGCTGGTCAGCCACAGAAACTGGCGCTCCAGGCGCTCCAGAACCTGCTTGAACTGATTGTCGCGCAAGTCGGCCAGGTGATCGAGCTGATCCTCCGCGGCCAGAATTTCCACCAGGCGGGAAAGCTCGCTAAGTTCCGCCCGGGCTTCCTTGAGCATCTGCGGGCCGCGGCGGAGCTGCTGTTCCAGGAAACTCTGGGCCAGGACCGGCGCCTGCCGGGAGTCGGCATGGCGCCACTGGCGCAGGGCCAGGGCCTCGGTCAGTCTTTGCCGACCCTCGAGAATCTCGGCGGCGGCCCGCATCTCTTCCAGTAAAAGCCGGACATGGTTCAAGGTGATCCGCTGCTGTTGATCCACGGCCACCGGTCGATAGCGCTGGGCCCAATTCTGGGCCCGGGAACGGATCACGGTCAATTCCACCGCCGCCGATTCCAGGTCGTCAAAGGCCGCCGGGGCGGAATAATCTTCCAGCCAGGATCGCAAATCCCTTACCGCCGCGACAAAATCCGCCGCGGGTGAAGCGGCGGGAGGAGCCTGCTCGGCAACCCCTCCCCGCAGGAGCCAGTTTATCTCGCTGCGCGCCTCCTGGCCCAAGCGCTGGAGGCGGCCGGCCGCCTGACCGAGTTGCCGATCCTGTTCCAGCAGGTGAATCCGTTCCCGGTTGAGATTGACCAGGGTCCAACCCATGAAGCCGTTGGTCAGCACCCCGGCCAGCAGACCGATGGTGATCAGAACCCAGACCAGGGTCAGGATATACCGGCGATGGTCCCGGTCTTTCATGGGGCCTCCGGGATCAGGGTGGTAATCTCCGACCAGGCAAAAGGGACCATCTTGCCGGCCCGCAGCAGGGTGGGCCACACCTCTTCGCTGGCCTGATGGCGGCCGGAATCCAGGCGCAGCATCGGGCCCAGCCCGAGATCAAAGGTACCCAATCCTTCCATGGCCTCGATCAGGGCTTCGCGGCTCGGTTTTCCGTTAACCTCCAACAGGGCCCGGCCGATCAGGCGAGCGGCGATATAACCCTCCAGGGCGACAAAGGTGGGTTGTATATAGGGGGCGAAGGCATCCAGGTCGGTCCGGAAATCGTCCACGATCGGCAGATCGCGGTCATCGGGATGGGGGACCACCTGGGTCACGATCACCCCCGTGATCTCCTCTCCCAGGGCCCGGGCCAGGAAGTCGCCGCCGACAAAGGAAACATTGAGAAAAAGGGACTCCAATCCAGCTTCCCGGGCCAGGCGGATAAACTTGGCACAAGGGGCGTAAGTTCCCACCATGATGATGGCCCGGGGAATCTGCTCCGCCATCAGTATATCGGCCAGGGCGTTTTCCACCGCCAGGGTGTTGCGGGGGTAACGGACGTGCAGCACCTGGCGTTCGTCGGCCAGCCCATGCCGGCGCAAGGCCGCCAAACCGCCGGCGAAACCGGCGTCGCCGTAACCGTCACGCTGGGTAAAAAAGGCGATTTCCTCCGGCCGCAGGTTCCCCCGCTCCACCAGGGCCGTGACCATGGCGGCAATTTCCTGGGCATAACTGGCCCGGAAATTGATGACATAACGTTCGGGGGGCTGGCGCCGCAGAACGCCGGCCCCGGTGAAAGGAGCAAAAAAGAGGACCCGGTGTTCCCGGATCAGGGGCAGGGAAGCTATCGCCGTGGGGGTGCCGACATTGCCGATCACCGCCAGCACCTGTTCCTGTTCGATCAGGCGCCGCATGTTGGGAGCGGTGCGGGCCGGTTCATAGCCGTCATCAAGGGCCAGCAGCCGAAGCTGGCGACCAGCCAGACCCCCTTCTTGATTGAGCCGGGCCAGACCAAGGCTGACTCCGTCGCGCATGGCGTTGCCCAGTTCGGCGGTGGGGCCGGACAGGGCGGTGGACATGCCCAGGAGAACCTCGTCGGCCCGCACCGGTGCCGGGAGCGTTAAAATTGCCAGCAGCAGGCAGGCAAATAAGCGGTGCATGGCACCTCCTTGATTCCTGGCCGGGACAGTCGGGCCGGCATTGCCCCCGCTCCCGCTGCCCCGGGGGGCGAAGAAAAATGCGGCCTGTGCTAATGCCCGGGCCCCAAAACTTGAGCGCTGAATTAATCGCCAGGGCCCGCGCGGCCCGGTTTCAATCGGTCCGCTCCGGGCCCAGGCCATAATCATGAATTTTGCGATCAAGGGTGCGCCGGGTGATCCCGAGAATCCGGGCGGCGCGACTCTTGTTCCAGCTAACCCGGCGCAGAATGGCGGCGACCTGCTGACGTTCCACTTCGGCCAGGGTCAGCGATGCCTGGTCGGTCGCGGCCGCCTCGCTTACCCGGCTCCGTTTTAAATGGGGCGGCAGATCGTGGGGACCGAGAATTCGACCGCGGGCAATGATGGCCCCGCGCTCGATAACGTTGCGCAACTCCCGCACATTGCCCGGCCAGGGATATCTTTCCAGCATTTCCAGGGCAGCGGGGGCGATTTCGTTGACCTCACGGCCCAACCGGCCGGCAACCTTGGCGAGAAAATGACGAGCCAGGATCTCCACATCCTCGGGCCGCTCCCGCAGAGGCGGCAGGACCAGGGAAAAAACATCGAGCCGGTAGAACAGATCCTCGCGGAATTCGCCCCGGGCCACCATCTCTTCCAGGTTCTTGTTGGTGGCGGCGACAAAACGGACATCCACCCGGCGGGCCTTGGTATCGCCCACCGGAATAAACTCACCGTCCTGCAACACCCGCAGCAGCTTGGCTTGCAGCGCCGGGCTGAGTTCGGCCACTTCGTCGAGAAAAAGGGTGCCGCCGTCGGCCTCTTCCAAGAGGCCCTCCCGGTTGCGGTCGGCCCCGGTAAAAGCGCCCTTGCGGTGGCCGAAAAGCTGGCTCTCCAGCAGGTTTTCGGCCAGAGCCGCGCAGTTGAGCGCCAGAAAGCAGGCGGCGGAACGGGGGCCGGCCTCATGGATGACGGCGGCGATCAGTTCCTTGCCGGTGCCGCTTTCCCCCTGGAGCAGAACATTGACATCACTGGCGGCGACCCGCCGGGCCAGATCGTGGATCTCCTGAAAGCGCCGGCTGCGAAAGATTATTTCCCCCTGCGCCGGCCGCCGGCAGGGATCTTCGGCCAGGGAGCGGTTTTCCGCCAGCAGTTCCTGGCTTTCCAGGCACTGGTCAATTACGATGGCCAGGCGTTCTTCGGGAAAGGGCTTGGTCAGGTAGTCGAAGGCCCCAAGCTTGATGGCTTCCACCGCCGAATCGATGGTCCCGTAACCGGTCATCATGATCACCCCGATATCGGGCCGCTGCCGGCGCACCCGGGCCAGTACCTCCAGGCCGTCCATGTCCGGCATGCGAATATCGAGCAGCAGTATACCCCCTTCGGGGCTACCCTTTTCCAGGTCACGCAGCAGAGCCAGGGCTGAGCTTTCCGTTTTGACCTCAAAACCCCACTCGGAAATGCTCTTGCGCAGATAGCGCAGCATGCCCTCTTCATCGTCACAGATATAAATTCTGCCGCGGTTCACTTCCCCGCCACCCGATCCTGATTTTGTCTTAACCATTTTATCTCCCAACAAAAAGGAAAACCGACCGGGGCCTTGAGCGCAAGCACAAAATGCACTGCATCGTATGTATACACATTATGCCAAAGGTATACATTTTTCCGCTAATTGTCCATGCTTCCAACCAAACCGACCAAAACATTAAGATCCTGTTAACAGGTTTTTATTAGGGCCGAATTAAGGACTGGTACGCTGCTTGCAAGCTATGTTTGGCAAAGCAACAAAAGGGGGCGGTCCCTGCGCCGTCCGTGGCTGGCGGGTTGCGGGTCCGGCGGCCAGGGAGCCCCATTCATCAACCTTCTAACTTCAGTTTTACGGCAAGCAGTACATCGTACCATCAAGCTTAGAGGAGGCCGGAATTTATGAAATTGTCACGAAGAAACCTGCTTAAACTGGCGGGAGCCGGGACCACGGCGGTTGCCGCCGGCGGTCTGGGCTTCGACGTCGCCACCGCACGGGCAGCGACCAGCGAGTTGCGCATCGCCCGCGCCCGGGAGTTTCCCTCGGTCTGCTGCTTCTGTTCCGGCGGCTGCGGGGTGATCGCCCAGGTCGTGGACGGCAAGCTGGTCCAGTGCGAGGGCGATCCCGACAACCCCAGCAACCGCGGCTCCAACTGTTCCAAGGGCGCCGCCGTTGAACAGACCCACCACAACGATCAACGGGTCACCAACGTGATGTACCGGGCCCCCGGAGCCCGCGACTGGCAGATCCGCTCCTGGGACTGGGCCATCGACCAGATCGCCAAGCGGGTCAAGGATACCCGCGACCGGACCTTTCAAACCACCTCCGGGGACGTCACCGTCAACCGGACCGATGCCATCGCCAGTCTGGGCAGTTCCATCCTCAATAACGAGGATCTGTATCTGATCACCAAGTTCATGCGGGGCCTGGGGGTGACCTATATCGAACACCAGGCCCGGATATGACACAGCTCGACGGTCGCCGGTCTGGGGGCCACGTTCGGCAGAGGCGCAATGACCAACCACTGGGTAGACTTCAAAAACACTGACGTCGCCCTGATTTGCGGCAGCAACTGCGCCGAAAATCATCCTGTTTCCTTCGCTTGGCTGCAGCAGGCGCGTGATAAGCGCGGAGCCAAGATCATCAGCGTAGATCCCCGTTTCACCCGTACTTCGGCCCGGGCCGACCTTTACTGCCCGATCCGCAGCGGCACCAATACCGCCTTTTACGGCGGCATGATCAACTACATCCTGGAAAACGAGCGGTTTCACCGCGAATACGTCATCCACTACAGCAACGCCGCCTCCATCATCCGCGACGATTTCGAATTCGACCCCGAAACCGGCCTCTACTCCGGTTACGACGAGGCCAAGGGGGCCTATACCGATCGCGCCAGTTGGGGTTACGCGCGGGACGCCGAGGGCAAGGTGCGCAAGGACCCGACTCTGCAGGATCCCCGCACCGTCTTCCAGATCATGAAGCGCCACTATTCCCGCTATACCCTGGAGGTGGTGGCCCAAACCTGCGGAGCACCGCTGGACAAGCTGCGGGAGGTTTACGAGCTCTTTACTTCCACCGGCCAGGTGGGCAAGGCGGGCTCAATCATGTATGCCATGGGCCAGACCCAGTTCACCTCGGGCTCCCAGAACGTCCGCTGCATGGCGATCATCCAGACCCTGCTCGGCAACATGGGGCTGCCCGGCGGCGGAGTCAACGCCCTACGCGGCCATTCCAATGTTCAGGGCTCCACCGACATGGCGTGTCTGTTCCATCTGATCCCGGGTTACATGCCCTGCCCCACCACCGCCATGCCGACCCTGGAGGCTTACAACGCCACCACCCCGGCCCCTCCGGCCTACTGGAGCAACCGGCCCAAGTGGATCGCCAGCCTGCTTAAAGCCTGGTACGGCGACGCGGCCACCCCGGAAAACGACTTTGTCTACGATTATCTCCCCAAGGCCCAGGCCGGGAAGAATTACTCCCATCTGGCCCTTTTCGAGAACATGTACAACAATATCGACCTGGAAGGCCTCTTCTGCTGGGGCCAGAACCCGATGGTTTCCGGCCCCAACTCCATGATGGAGAGCAAGGGGATGGAAAACCTCAAATGGCTGGTCTGCCTCGATCCTTTCGAGACCGAGACCGCGGCCTTCTGGAAACGGCCGGGAGCCGACCCCGCCACTATCAACACCGAGGTCTTCCTGCTGCCGGTGACCACCTTCCTGGAAAAGGAAGGCACCGTCACCCACAGCGGCCGCCTGCTCCAGTACCGCTGGAAGGCGGTGGACGGCCCCGGCAACGTCCGCCAGGAATCTTTCATTCTCGATCGGCTGGCCAAGCGGGTCAAGGCCCTCTACGCCGCCAGCGACAAGCCCCAGGACGCCATCATCAAGGCCTTGACCTGGGATTATCCCGATCCGCTGGCCAACCACCCCGCCTTCATCGACGCGGTGATGCGGGAGATCAACGGCAAGTTTGTCGCCACCGGCAAGCTGGTGCCCGGCTTCGGCGCCCTCCAGGCCGACGGCTCCACCAGTTGCGGCAACTGGATTTATTCGGGGATGTATACCGAGGAGTTGGGCAACCGTACCCAGAACCGGGTCCTGGACGATCCCGGCGGCTGGGGCGCCCATCCCGGCTGGGGCTTTTCCTGGCCGGCCAACCGGCGGATCATTTACAACCGCGCCTCGGCCGACCCGGCCGGCAATCCCTGGTCGGAGGATCGCAAGTATCTCTGGTGGAACGGCACCCGCTGGACCGGCTACGACGTGCCGGACTTCGCCCCCACCATGCCGCCCAGCGACCCCTTGGGAGCCAAACCCTTCATCATGGTCACCGAGCGGGAAAGCCGGATCTTTTCCAACCTCAACGACGGGCCGATGCCGGAGCACTACGAACCGGTGGAAAGCCCCACCCACAACGTCTTCAACCGCCGCCAGAACAACCCGGCCTATTTCGCCGGCGCCGACGGCAACAAGTCCCTGGGCGATATCGACAAGTATCCGATCATCTGCTCCACCTGGCGGGTTTGCGAGCATTGGCACACCGGGGCCTTGAGCCGCAACATGCCCTGGCTGGCCGAACTGATGCCAGCCTCCTTTGTCGAGATCAGCGAGGAGTTGGCCCGGGAGAAAGGGATCAAGAGCCGGGATATGGTCGAGTTGGTGTCCGCCCGCGGCAAGGCCCGGGCCCTGGCCATGGTTACCCCCAGGGCCAGGGTTTTTGAGATCAACGGACGCAGTGTCCACCAAGTGGGACTGACCTGGCATTACGGTTATCAGGGCCTGGTCACCGGCGATGTAGCCAACAACCTGACTCCCCACGTAGGTGATGCTAACACCGCGATTCCTGAATACAAGGCATTCCTCGTGGATGTAAGGAAGGTGACGTTATGACTAGAATGGCAAGATTGATCGACATTACCCGTTGCACCGCCTGTCGGGGCTGCCAGGTCTCCTGCAAGCGCTGGAACCAGCTTGAGGGAGAGATCGGCCCCTTCACCGGAAGCTTCCAGTCCCACGACGATATGTCCCCGGGGCGCTGGACCATGATTAACTTTTACGAGGAGAAAAAATCCCACGGTCTGGAATGGCATTTCCGCAAGAATTGCTGCATGCATTGCGCCGAGGCCGGCTGCCTCAAGGCCTGCCCCAACAATGCCCTGGTGCGGGAAGAAAACGGCACCATCCGCCGGATCGAGGAAAACTGCATCGGCTGCGGCCACTGCGTGCAATTCTGTCCGTTCAATATTCCCCGGATCGACGAAGCAGCCAAGAAGATGAAAAAATGCACTTTCTGCTACGATCGGATCACCAATGACCGGGAACCGGCCTGTGCCAAGACCTGCGTGCCCCAGGCCATCGTCTACGGAACCTGGGACGACATGGTCCGCCTGGCCGAACAGCGCCTCGACCAGGCCAAACCCCGTTATCCCCGGGCCCGGATCTACGGGCGCGACGAGTTGGGCGGCCTGGGCGTCATCTATGTTCTGCCGGACTCCGCCGCCAACTACGGCCTGCCGGAAGATCCCCGCCTGCCCTTTACCCTGGGCCTGTGGAAAGATGTCGTTCACCCCTTCGGCAACGCCGTACTCGGAGCAAGCTTGGCCGCCACCGGCCTGGCTTTCATCATCTCCCGGCGTAATGCGATGAAACTGAAGGAAAGCGCAAAACTGGCGGAAGGAGGCTATAACGATGAACAGCAAAAGAATGATTAACCGCTTCAGCGCGGCTGTGCGGGTCGGCCACTGGATGTATGCCATCAGTTTCATCATCCTGGCAATCACCGGCTATATTGTTCAAGGAAAAGCCCTGGATTGGATGATCCCCCTGTTCGGCAGCATTGAGGGGGCCATGGTGGTGCATCGGTGGGCCGCGGTATTTCTGATGATCGGGGTGGCGGTGCCGCTGTTGATGCGGCCACGGGAAGTCCAGGCCTGGCTGGCGGAAATTTTCACCTTCACCAAGGCCGACATCGGCTTTCTCAAAACCTTCCCTCTGAAGTTCATCGGGGTCAAGAAGGAGATTCCGCCCCAGGGTTTTTACAACGGCGGTGAGAAAGTCAACTCGATTATCCAGGTGGTCTGCGGGGTTGGGCTGATCGTCAGCGGTCTCTTTCTCTGGCTGAGCGCGGCGCCTCCCCTGATCATGTATCCTCTGCACGCCCTGTTCTTTGCCATCGGTGTTGCCGGAGCCATCGGTCATATCTACCTGGCCGTGTTCAACCCGGTTTCCAACGAGGCCATCCGCGGCATAATCAGCGGTGATATTTCCGAGGAGTACATGAAGCACAACCACGGCGCCTGGTACGAAGAAGTCTACAAGGCCAAAAAACAAAAAGGGAGTGCCTGATTTTGACCAGAAATATCCAGATACCGGAACCGCCGACGGAGTTGCTGAACTACTGCCGTGAGCTCGAGGAGCTGGTCACGGAGAAGCTGCAGGTCTTGCGCGACCAGCCCTTCCCCGAGTCTGCCGGCAGTGAGGAAGCTGTGGAAGCCATCCGGATGCTGGGCAAAAGTGGTTCTCTTGAAGAAATGGGGCTGGTTCCTTGCCAAGGCGAGGAACTGGCCGCCAATTTCCGCGAGATTGCCCGCCTGTTCCAGCACCACTTTCCCAAGGATCCTTTGGCCATTGCCCTGCAACAGGCGCCGGTCGCCGAATGGTTCGCGGCCGGTTACCACCCGAGTTCCGCCGGCAAGGTTCTGCCCGCGGCCGCCTTGGCCTGGGCCGAACGGCAAGAGCTCGACAGCGATAATTTACAGGAGTTGCTGCATTGGGCGGCAGCCCCGGCCCGGCGCAGAGCGGCCGAGCATTACCGCGAGGATCTGGCGGCCATGGTCACCAATGAACGGGGACGTTGTCCGATCTGCGGCCGGAATGCCGATTTCGCTGAACTGAGTGACCGCGAACATGGCCGGCGCTACCTGGCCTGCATGCACTGCGATATCAGTTGGCCATTTCGCCGGATTGGCTGCACTTACTGCGGCAACAAGGAGTTTGAGACCCTGGGCTACCTTATGGTGGACGGATGCAAGACGTACAAAATCTACCATTGCGAGAAATGCCTGGGCTACCTGAAAACCTATGACCGGCGGGATGACGGTCCTTTAACCAGAAAACGTCCCCTGCTGGAAAACATTCATACTTATTTCCTCGATTTGCTGGCGCTCAAACAGGGTTATTTGCCTACGCCCGCGGCCAAAGACTGAAGAACAGACAGAGGACTTTGCCATGAAAAATAATTGCGCCAAACGCTGCAGCGAGAGAAAGCTCGGCGGATTGCCCGAGGATATGCAAAGGCAGATCGAGATCCGGCTGCGTCTTCAGAGCCGGGAAAACCGGGTTTCCTGTTCGGCAGCCCGGAATATTGCCAGCGAACTGGGCGTAGCGGCCCGGGAGGTCGGCAACATGGCCGATCATCTGGATATTCGCATTAACCAGTGTCAATTGGGTTGTTTTTAAGATAAAATCAAGCAGCACCGCATCTTCGGGCCCCCAGCCCACCCGGTGGCAGCACCGGACCCGGGCCGGCCCCGAAGATGCGGCCCCTGCTGAATGTACGGAGCCGTTACCCCTTGACCAGGTCAGGGGGGAGCGATTAACCCCAAACCCAACCAAAGTGACACTTAAATGCTGAAAGCCAGTTACCAGACTCCCGTCCTGCGCATCAACAACGGGGTCGAGGAAGAAATCATGGATACCATCGCCACCGAGATCGCCTTCACGCTCAAGGTCAACGATCAGGTACTGGTTTCCCTCCTCTGCAGCCCGGAGGAGTTGGACGCCATGGCGGTCGGTTTTCTGCTCTCCGAGGGCATGCTCAGCTCCCGCGAGAGCCTGGGCGAGGTCACGGTGGATGAAACCAACGCCGTGGTCAACGTGCAGCTCAACGGCGCCCCCACCGACTGGGCCCAACTTTTCAACAAAAAAACCATTACCTCCGGCTGCGGCCAGGGGGTTACCTTCAGCAATTCCGATTCACTGACCTCGCTGACCAAACGGGGTCCGATTCGCCTCAGTTGTGCCCGCATCTTTGAGTTGTTGCGCCAGTTCAGCCGCAGCTCCGAGCTTTATCAGCAAACCGGCGGGGTACACAGCGCCGCCCTGGCCGATGGCGACAAACTGCTGTTGTTCGCTGAGGATATCGGCCGCCACAACGCGGTGGACAAGCTGATCGGCAAAGCCTTCCTGGCCGGGATCGATCTGCAGGACAAGATTTTGCTCTCCAGTGGCCGAATCTCCGGAGAAATTATGACCAAGGTGATTCGCAACCGGATTCCGATTCTGATTACCCGTACCGCCCCCACCTGCATGTCCATCGCCCACGCCGAGGAACATGGGGTGACGATGATCGGCTTTGCCCGGGGTCGGCGACTTAACATATATACCCATCCTCTGGGCCTGATTCTCGACGATGTCCGTCCCGCTTGCCAGGAAACAGAGGAAAATTTAACGGCGGTTTGCGCCCAGGGTGGCCTCTATGTTTGAGCAATCCTTCCTCCCTTCAGCGATCGGCTTCAGCCAGGCGGATAAAAGCTTGCCCAAATCAGCCCGGGGCCGCCAAACCCAACTCGGTCACCCCGCCGCCAATCTGTTTTGCCGGGATATGCTGGGCCGTGGGGGAGCGACCCCCTTGGCCGAGGTTTTCCAGGTCCTGTCAGGGATGCTGGCCGAGCATCCCGGCTTGGCCACCGAGGAAGTTACCGCCGGCGAGGCCCTGGATCGTTTCGGCACCGCGCCCATTACGGCGCCGGAGGACCTGCCGGCTCATCCCCGTTCGGTGATGGACGGCTATGCGGTCCGGGCCGCCGACACCTTCGGAGCCTCGGCCAGCCTGCCCGCCTACCTGACCATCAGCGGTGAGGTAAAAATGGGGGAAATGCCCCAGCACGGGCCGGCTCCCACCGAATGTTACCGGATCGCCACCGGCGGTCTGCTGCCGCCGGGCACCGACGCGGTGGTAATGCTGGAACACACGGTAACCGCCGACGACAATGTGCTGGAAGTGCTTAAACCGGTGGCCCCGGGCGGCAATATCATCGCCAGGGGTGATGATGTGCGGACGGGTGAAGTCCTGCTGCCGGCCGGGCATCGTTTTCGGCCCTGCGACCTGGGCCTGCTGGCCGGGTTGGGGATCCAAAAACTGCAGGTATTCCGCCAGCCCAGAGTGGGCATTATTTCCACCGGCGACGAAATCGTCCCGCCCGAGCAAAACCCGCCACCCGGCAAAATCAGGGATATGAACATGGCCGGGCTTACCGCCATGGTTTATCAGCAGGGCGCTATTCCTCTCAATTACGGGATTGTCGGCGACAACGAGCAGGCCTTTGTCGCCCAGCTGGAAAAAGCCCTGGCCGAATGCGACCTGATCCTGTTCTCCGGGGGCAGTTCGGTGGGCGTCGGCGATCTCGGCGAACGGGTCCTGAGCCGAATGACCGACCCGGGCATTCTGGTGCACGGCGTGGCCATCAAACCGGGCAAGCCGGTGATCATCGCCGCCCACGGTCACAAGCCGGTTTTCGGCCTGCCGGGCCACCCCGTTTCGACGGCGGCGGCCTTCGCCCTGCTGGTCCGCCCGGTACTGGCCCGGCTCGCCGGCCTGAACTTCGGCCAGGCCAAGGATAGTGAAGGAGCGCCCATCGATCTGCCCCGGCCCCTTGGCAGCGCCATCCTCCAGCGCAACCTGAACTCCGCCGCCGGGCGCACCGACCTGGTGCCGGTCCGGCTGGAAGCCCAGGCCGACGGAACCCTGGGGGCCATTCCGGTGCTGGGCAAATCCAGCGCCCTTTCAACCCTGGTTCGCTCCCAGGGCTGGATTATCATCGCCGCCCATCTGCAGGGCCTCAGCGCCGGCAGTGAAGTTGCGGTATACAATTTTGAGGGCCTGAATTGCCCCTGAATATCCTAACCGTTAAGGCTGCGGGACCATTATCGACCGCAGCGCCGCTGAACGCTTAGAAAAATCAGTCAACCTCGTCGGCCCAGGAAAAACTGCCAATGCGACGCAATATATACGTAGACAACCTGCCTCTGGAAGAGGCGCAGCGGCGCTGGCAGGCGGCCTTGGAGGAACAGGGCTGCATCCGGCCCCGCACCGAAATAATTCCGGTTGACGAGGCCCTGGGCCGCATTACGGCGGAGGCGGTCTACGCCCCCAATTCTTCTCCCTTTTACAACAGCGCCGCCATGGACGGGATCGCCGTCGACTTCCGGGGGACCATCGGCGCCAGTGAAGCCCGACCCCGCCGACTGGAGGCCGGAGAGTTCAGCCCGGTCAATACCGGCAATGCCCTGCCGGAGAATTGCAACGCCGTAATCATGATCGAGGATGTCCAGCCCCTGGAAGGCGGGGCGGTGGAGATCATCGCGGCGGTCCCGCCCTGGCAGCATGTCCGGACCATCGGCGAGGATATCGTGGTCAGCGAACTGCTGCTGCCGGAAAACCATGTGGTGCGGCCCATCGATCTGGGGGCCTTGCTGGCCACCGGAGTGGCGAACATCAAGGTCAAGATTCCCCCCGCCGTGGCGGTGATCCCCACCGGCAGCGAAATCGTCCAGCCCGGCGAGGCCCTGCAGCCCGGCAATATCATCGAATTCAACAGTCGCATCCTGGCCGGCTACCTG
Organism: Desulfurivibrio nitratireducens; assembly: GCF_044068515.1. Lineage (NCBI taxonomy): Bacteria > Pseudomonadati > Thermodesulfobacteriota > Desulfobulbia > Desulfobulbales > Desulfobulbaceae > Desulfurivibrio > Desulfurivibrio nitratireducens. The sequence goes on along the minus strand of NZ_JBIPKI010000021.1, from coordinate 6,995 downwards.
ACCGAGTGGGGAGCCTGCGCCCACCGGCGGGAAATCGTCCGCGACGATCCCGAACTGCTGCGGGCCAAAATCGAGGCGGTCTGCCTGAACCCCTCCTGCGATATCGTGGTGATCAACGCCGGAGCCTCGGCCGGCTCCCGCGACTACACGGCCCAGGTTCTGGGCAAGCTGGGGCAGGTGGTGGTGCACGGGGTCAACATCAAGCCGGGCAAGCCGGTGATCCTGGCCATCGTCAACAACAAGCCGGTGATCGGCCTGCCGGGTTATCCGGTTTCGGCGGTGCTGACCCTGCGCCTGTTCGGCAAGGCCCTGGTAGACCAGTGGCTGGGCCGGGCCCAGGCCGAGGAACCGGCGGTGCAGGCCCTGATGTCCCGGCCGCTCTCCTCCAAGCTGGGCACCATGGATTTTGTCCGGGTCAAGCTGGGACAGGTGGGGGACAAGCTGATCGCCACCCCCACCGGCCACGGAGCCGGCGCGGTGATGACCTTGGTCCAGGCCGACGGCATCCTCACCGTACCGGCGGCCAGCGAAGGTATCGGGGCCGGCGCCACGGTCCGGATCGACCTGCTCCGCTCCCTGCATGAAATCGCCAACACCCTGGTCTTCATCGGCAGCCACGACAACATCCTTGATGTGATCGCCAACCTGCTCCATCGCCGCCGTCCCTTGATCCGCCTCTCCTCTTCCCATGTCGGCAGCATGGGGGGAATCATGGCGATCAAACGGGGCGAGGCCCACCTGGCGGGCAGTCATTTGCTGGACGAGGAAAGCGGGGAATACAACGTGCCCTTCATCCAAAAGATCCTGCCCGACACTCCATTGCGCCTGATCAACCTGGCCTGGCGCGAGCAGGGCCTGCTGGTACCCAAGGGCAACCCCAAGGGAATCACCGGTTTTGCCGACCTGAAACGGGACGATGTCAGCTTCATCAACCGCCAGCGGGGAGCCGGCACCCGGATTCTGACCGATCTCCACCTCAAAAGGCTGGAGATACCGCCCGAGGAAGTTACCGGTTACAACCGCGAGGAATATACCCACATGACCGTGGCCTCGGCGGTGGCGGGAGGCAATGCCGACACCGGCCTGGCGATCCTGGCGGCCGCCCGCGCCCTGGACCTGGATTTTATCCCGGTGGCCAAGGAGCGTTACGATTTAATTGTGCCCACCGCCTTTGCCGACGACGGCAAGGTGGCGGCCCTGCTGGAATTGATCTCCGGCAACCAGGAGTTCCGGGCAACGGTAACCGGCCTCGGCGGTTACGACCTCGCTGATTGCGGCAAGTTGATGTACGAACAGTAGGTGACAGGAGAAAGGAAGAAGTAAAGCTTTCGGGCAAACCATGTTCTCGTGCTTAAACCTCAGAGGGCACAGAGAACACAGAGAACACCGAGAAAAACGGTCCCCCTCCCCCGTCTTGACTCATGTTCTCTGTGTTCTCTGTGCCCTCTGGGGTTTTAAACTTAAGCTTTGCGGCGGGCGGCTTTTTGGCTATCATACAACAACGCCCGCGCAAACTCCAAAAACCAACGAGGCCCGCCACTTGCCATGCAAGTTATTGAAATAGGTCTTTTTTTCTTTTAAAATCCTCGCCGTCAGGGCCTGAATCCTGCGCTGCCGGGAATAGCATGACCTGCCACTCCGCAGGATTACCCCGGCTGGCGCCGAACGCCGACCTCACCGGCGGCCGGATTTGTTAAAGGTCCCTTAACTTCTTGCTCCTCCCCGGTTTGATCAACCTAATGTCCAACAACCCAACCAGCACCAGCACTCCTGCCGTCCTGCAAGTGACCGCCCTCAACAAGCGTTTCGGATCCCACCAGGCGGTGGCCGATCTCGATCTGACGGTGCAGGCCGGCGAAATCTTCGGCTTTCTGGGGCCCAACGGGGCCGGCAAGACCACCACCATCCGGATGCTGGTGGGCCTGCTCAAGCCCGATGGCGGCCGCGTCCGGATCATGGGGCGCGATCTGGCCCTGGATCCCGCCTGGGGCAAGGCCCGGACCGGCTATATTCCCGACCGCCCTTTTCTCTATGAAAAACTCACCGGGATGGAATTTCTGCAGTTCATGGCCGGCCTTTACCGCCTGCCGGCCCAGGTTTTCCACCGCAACGTGCCCCGTCTGCTGCAACTGTTCGATCTCGATTCCTGGCAGGATCACCTGGTGGAAAGCTACTCCCACGGCATGAAGCAGAAACTGATCATCACCTCCGCCTTCATGCTGGAGCCGCCCCTGATCGTGGTCGATGAACCGATGGTGGGCCTCGACCCCAAAAGCGCCCGCCTGGTCAAGGAAATCTTCAAGCAGCACGCGGCGGCCGGCCGCACCCTCTTTCTCTCCACCCATTCACTGGAGGTGGCCGAGGAACTCTGCCAGCGGATCGCCATCATCGTCAACGGCCGCCTCCGGGCCCTGGGCGACATGGCCGCCCTCCGGGCCGCGGCCCGCGCTCAAAGCGGCGACCTGGAAGACATTTTCCTCGAACTGACCGGCTCCCACGAACTGCAGGCGGTCATCCAGGCTCTGCGCCAACCGGGCTCCGCGGCCCCGTGAAAGCTCGAGAGCTCTCAACGCCCATGTTTTCTCTGCTGACCCCCTTTCTCCTGGCGGCCCGCAACCGCTTCCTGCCCGCCGGCCGGCCCAGTCTCCGGGCTCTGGGCATCGTCCTGTTCAGCGCCGCGGTGGCCACCGGACTCTATCTTATTGCCCGGAGGGTTCTCGGCTACTTCCACGCCCAGAGTGAGCTGGGCATCATCCTCAGCCTGAAAATTTTTGAAATGACCTGGATCGTGCTGTTCGCCATGGTCCTCTTTTCCTGCATGGTGGCGGCGGTCTCCACTCTGTTTCTCTCCAAGGACAACGAAATCCTCTTTGCCGCCCCGGTACCTCCGGCCCGGCTTTTCGCCATGCGCTACACCACCACCAGCCTCTATGCCGGCTGGATGCTTTTCCTCTTCATGCTGCCGGTGCTGCTGGCCTACGGCCAGGTCTTCGCGGCCGGGCCCGGCTACTGGCTGCTGCTACCCCTGGCCCTGCTGGCCACCATCCTCACCGCCACCGGGGCGGGAATGCTGCTGACCATTATCCTGGTCAATCTCTTTCCCGCCCGGCGCACCAAGGATATCGTCCTCTATCTCTCGGTCTGTTTCGGGGTCCTGATTTACCTGATGTTCCGCCTGTTGCGCCCGGAAGAGCTGGTCAATCCGGATAATTACGGCCACTTCATCGAGTACCTTTCCGCCCTTTCGGCTCCCACCGCGCCCTATGTGCCGGCGGCCTGGGCCGCCAACCTGCTCTCCCTCTATCTCCTCGACCGAGAACTGGACCTGCTGCTGGCCGCCCTGCTCCTGATCACCCCGGCCGCTCTTTTCATCCTCGGCGAGGGGGCGATGGCGCGCTGGTTTTTCCGGGGCTACAGCAAATCCTGCGAATCCTTCGGGGGCGACAGCCGCTTCGGCAGCCGGGCGGCGGCTTACCGGCCCCGGCCCTGGCGCTGGATTTTCCACAAGGAGGCCAAGAGCTTTCTCCGGGACTCCACCGAATGGGCCCAGCTTTTCATGGTGGGGGCCCTGATCGTCGTCTACCTGTACAATTTCAAGATTCTGCCCTTGGACCGGGCCTTTATCGGCGAGGAGTACCTGGCCAACCTGATCGCCTTCCTGAATATCGGCCTGACCGCCTTCGTCTGCGCCTCCCTGGCGGGCCGCTTCGTCTTTCCGGCGGTCAGCGCCGAGGGCGGAGCCATCGTCCTGCTGCAGAGCGCCCCCTTGAGCATGCGGGCCTATCTGCTGCGCAAGTATCTCTTCTACCTGCCCCCCTTCACGGTGCTGGCCCTGCTGCTTATCCTGTTTTCCAACCACCTCCTCGGGGTCAGCGGACCGATCTGGTGGATTTCCCTGGGCATTATTATGCCCCTGACCTGGGCCCTGCCGGCCATCGCCCTGGGCTTCGGGGCGATTTACGCCGATTTCAAGGCGGCCAACCGGGCCGCCACCGCCGGCGGCTGGGGGGCGCTGCTCTTTCTGCTCACGGCCATGAGCTTTGCCATCGTAAGCATCGGCGGGGTCGCCTACCCGGCCTGGCGGATCTTAAGGGGCTGGCTGCGGCACGGCTTCCTGGCCCCCGGCGATCTGCCCCTGCTGCTCGGCGCCCTGCTCCTGGCCACCCTGCTGGCCGCCGCCGTCGGAATCTTTTTTTTCTTGAAAGGTGCCAAGGCATTGGATAGCCTGGCACGTTAAAGGATTAAAAAGACGGGGAGGGCAAAATACCAAGATGCTGGCCAAGGTCAAAAGCGGAGCGGTACTCGGGGTGGACGGGCTGCTGGTGGATGTCGAAGTGGACATCAGCCGGGGGCTGCCGATTTTCACCACCGTGGGACTGGCCGAAGGGGCGGTGCGGGAAAGCAAGGAACGGGTCAAGGCGGCCATCAAGAACAGCGGCTACGAGTTTCCCAGCCGGCGGATCACCATCAACCTGGCCCCGGCCGACCTGAAAAAGGCCGGCACCGGCTATGACCTGCCCATCGCCATCGGCATCCTGGCCGCCGCCGAAATCCTGCCGCCGGAAAAAACCGCCAACTGGTGCCTGATCGGCGAACTCTCCCTGGACGGCGGGCTCAGGCCTACCCCCGGCATTCTGCCGATGGTCCTGGCCGCCCGCCAGGCCGGAGCCGCGGCGGTAATGGTGCCCAAGGCCAACGCGGCGGAAGCGGCCATGGTCCAGGGCATCCCCCTGCTGGCGGTGGATTCCCTGGGCGAGGCGGTGGATATCATCAAGGGGTTGCGGGAGGCCCCGGCCCTCGAGGTCGCCCCGGCGGCGGCGGCGGCCCGGCAATACGAGGTGGATTTCGCCGAGGTCCGGGGGCAGGAATATACCAAAAGGGCTCTGGAAATCGCTGCCGCCGGCCACCATAATATTCTGATGCAGGGCCCCCCCGGCTCCGGCAAGACCATGCTGGCCCGGCGTTTGCCCACCATCCTGCCCGAGCTCTCCTTTGAGGAGGCCCTGGAAACCACCAAGATCTACAGCGTGGCCGGCGAACTCCAACCGGGCAGCGGTCTGGTCCAGGCCCGACCCTTTCGCGCTCCCCATCATACGGTTTCCGAAGCCGGCCTGATCGGCGGCGGCTCCCTGCCCCGGCCGGGCCAGGTTTCCCTGGCCCACCACGGCATTCTCTTCCTCGACGAGCTGCCGGAGTTTCGCAAGAACGTGCTCGAAGGGTTGCGCCAGCCCCTGGAGGACGGCCACGTCACCATCGCCCGGGCCCAGCAGAGCCTGCTTTTCCCCGCCGGCTTCATGCTGGTGGCGGCCCTGAATCCCTGTCCCTGCGGCCATTACCCCGGCAACGAAACCCACGAGTGCACCTGCACCCCGGCCCAGATTCAGCGCTATCGCCACCGGCTTTCCGGCCCCTTGCTGGACCGGATCGATCTTTATCTGGAGGTGAAGGCGGTCAAGTTCGACGAAATGAGCGACCAGCGCCCGGCCGAGTCCTCGGCCGCCATCCGCCGGCGGGTGGCCGCGGCCCATGAGATTCAACGCCGGCGCTTTCCCCGGCGCAAAACCTCCTTTTACAACAGCCGGATGAAGCCCGGCGATCTTGACCGCTGCTGCCGGGTGGACGACCATTCCCGGCGGCTGCTGGAAGAGGCGGTGCGCCGTTTCGGCCTTTCGGCCCGGGCCTATCACCGGATCCTCAAGATCGCCCGCACCATCGCCGACCTGGCCGGCAGCGCCGAGCTGACCAGCAACCATGTCGCCGAGGCCATCCAATATCGCCGGCTTGAGATCAAGTAAAGCCAGGCGGCCGCAGAGAAGCATTATGCCGACCCTAATCTCCTCTGTGCCGCCCATGGCCGGGCGGGATCCTCGATTAGCCGCTTGTTGAACAAATCAAAAGTGGTAAAATAAATTTTGGATTGCCTGTTGGCAAAATGGGCCGGAATTTGGGCGCCGCTTAGAGAAGGATGGTGAGCAACAGCATGAACGGCTACAAATTAAATACCGCGGGCCAGCCGGCCCCGTTGGCAGACGGGGTGAAAATTGAGCCCGGCTTGCTGGGCTTTGATATTGACGGGGTGGTGGCCGATACCATGGAGGCCTTTATCCGGATCGCCTTCGAGGATTACCGGATCAGGGTGGAACCGGAGGAAATCACCGAGTTCATGGTGGAGGAGTGCCTGGATATCGATCCGCTGGTCAGCGAGGAGATTTTTCAGCGGCTGCTGGCGGATCCCATCGGTTGCCGGTTGCGCCTGATGCCCGGGGCCGGCCGGGTCCTGAGCGAACTCGCCGCCGCCGCGCCCCTGACCTTTATCACCGCCCGCCCCCTGGCCGAGCCCATCGACCGCTGGCTGCGCCGGGAACTGGGCCCGACCACTTACCGCAACGCCCGCCTGGTGGCCACCGGCGAACACGACGACAAGGCCCGGCCCATCCAGGAACTGGGCCTGCGCTACTTCGTCGACGACCGGGCCCAGACCGGGATCAACCTGCAGCGCGATGGCATCGGCGCATTTATCTTCACCCAACCCTGGAACCGGGGCCGCCACGACCTCCCCACCGTCAACAACTGGCAGGAAATCCGGGCCATCTGCCGCTAACCCCCAAGCAAGACCTCCCAACAGCCCAATCTCGCTCTATCACCTTAATCGCGGCTGACTCAACGGCAACCTTGCAGCAGTGCCGCAGGTTGCGGCAAGCGGATCGGCGCCGCATACTTTGCTATGCAAGCCGGGCCGATCGCCGCAAGATGCGGTGCCGCCCAAAGACCAGCTAAACCTTATGCAACCCTGCCATGACCTTAATCGCGGCTGACTCAACGGCAACCTTGCAGCAGTGCCGCAGGTTGCGGCAAGCGGATCGGCGCCGCATACTTTGCCATGCAAGCCGGGCCGATCGCCGCAAGATGAGGTGCCGCCCAAAGACCCGCTAAACCTAATGAAACCCTGCCATGACCTTAATCGCGGCTGATTCAACGGCAACCTTGCAGCAGTG
>NZ_JBIPKI010000020.1:0-37833 GCF_044068515.1 Desulfurivibrio nitratireducens | reverse complement strand
CTCCCGGTCGGCCCAGCTTTCCCGCAGCTCATCAAGGCGGCGCTGGAGCAGCTCCGGCACCCAGGCCGAATGGCAGTCCCGGCAGGGATTGAGCAACAAAGTAACCCCGCCGGCGGTCAGGGCCAGCACCGCCAAGTGCTCGCGGGAAAGCCCCCCCAGGCAGGGCAGGATCAGCTCGCGGCCGCTGCGGATCGCTTTTTCGCAGCAGAGGGTGACTTCCCCGGTGCCGGCCAGGATCCGGGCCGGCAGCTTGGCCAGGCGGGCATCCCGGCCGACCAGGGCTTCGGTGGGGCAGGCGGCGGTACAGGCCAGGCAGCCGGTACAGCGCTCTTCATCGATCCGCACCTCGCCCTCGCCGGGATAGAGGGCCTGGACCGGGCATTCACGGGCACAGAGATCGCAGCCGCTGCGGATAAAACGGCGCCGCTGGCAGCGGGCCCCGATATATTCAAGGGCCGGGCCCGGCCGGGTCAGCCGGGCCAGCAGCCGTTCCGCCAGGGTCACGGAGCCGCCGGCGCCGGGGCTCCCTGGGGGACGCCGCTGCCCGGTTGAATCTCGATGCTCTGGCCGGCCCGCACCGTACCGCCCTTGAGTACCCGGCTGAAAATCCCTTCCCGGGGCATGATGCAGTCGCCGGTGGCCTTCTTGATGGCGCAGCCGCTGTTGTGGCACTCTTTGCCGATCTGGGTGACTTCCAGCAGCACTCGGCCGTCGATCAGCAATCTATCCCCGATCCGCAGCCCCAGCAGGTCCACCCCCCTGGTAACGATATTCTCGGCGAAAACCCCGTGGGCGAGCTGGGGCAGTTTCTCCCGGACATTATCGATGCTCTCGCCGGCCAGCAGGGAAACCTGGCGATGCCAGTCGCCGGCGTGGGCGTCATCACTGATCCCCCAGTTCTCCTTGAGCTCGACTTCATCCACCGCCTTCTTGATAATCCCTTTCTTGGCGCTGATACAAACCGCTTCCACCTGTCCCATCTCATCTTCCTCGCTGCTGTTGAATCCAAGATGCCTTAAGAGAAAGGCCGGACCCATAATGACCGTTGAGCCCAATCGCAACATACTCAAATTATTAATATAATCACCATACACAGACCCGGCAACAAACCCACCAGGCACCAGCGGTAAACGGGCCGCAGTGCCGCAGGTTGCGGCAAGCAGTCCGGCGCCGCGTACCTCAGTACGCAAGTCGGCCTGATCGCCGCAAGATGCGGTGCTGCGGCCCGTTTACCTCAGCCGCCGATGGTGGCCATCGAGGCACAACTCCCGGCCAGGCCGCCATCCTTGCGCCGGGAGGCGGCGGCAAAGCCATCGACCTGGCGGCGGCCCAGGCATTCCCGGATCAGGCCGGCGATTTCTTCATCACCGGCTCCGCCCCGCAGGATGGCCTTCAAATCCAGCACCCCTTCATCATAGAGGCAGGTCTTCATCATCCCCTGGGGGGTGATTCTGATCTTGTTGCAGGTGGCGCAGAAGCAGCGGGAGAACCCGCCGATCAGGCCGATGGTGCCGCGGAAGCCCGCCACCCGGAAAACCTGGGCGGTGGAACCGGCCAGGGGAGTTTCGGTCAATGGCGGCAGGTTGGCCTGGAAATGCTCGCGCAGGCGGGCCAGGTTCCAGTTGCCGGCAACGAAGCCGTTGCCGCCGTCAAAGGGCATGGGCTCGATGAAGCGGACCTGGATCGGCCGGGCCGCCGCCAGCCGGGCCAGGTCGAGCAATTCATCGGTATTGATGCCCTCCTGGACCACGGCGTTCAGTTTAAGGGGGATTTGGACCTGGAGGGCGGCCTCGATCACCGCGAGAACCTCGGCCAAAAGATCCTGGCCGGTGATGGCGGCAAAACGCTCGCGGGAAAGGGTATCCAGGCTGATATTGAGGCCGGAGAGCCGCAATTCGCGCAGGGCTTCCAGGTGGGGTTGCAGCAGGGTGGCGTTGGTGGTCAGGGCCAGTTGCTCCAGCCCGGCAATGGCCCGCAAGCGGCGGAGAAAAGAGATCATCCCGTGGCGGACCAGGGGCTCGCCGCCGGTGATCCGGACCTTGTTGATGCCCATGCCGACCAGCAGGCGGGTAAGCCGTTCCAGCTCCTCATAGCTCAGGAGTTCGCTGCGGGCCTCGTTGCAGGGTCCCTTGGGCCGGCAGTAGCGGCAGTTGAGATTGCAGCGATCGGTCACCGCCAGGCGGACATAGTTGATCACCCGACCGAGATTGTCGGTAAGCACCGGCTTTGACGAAGCCGAAAGCGAAGCGGGCCGCTGCGACAAGATTTACTCCACCTCCCAGGGATGGCGGTTGGGCTGAACCGACCGGGAAAAATCGACCCGGCCTAATTTTTGTTCAACCTTTAAAATATTGCATAAACCAAAAAGTACAAGCCCTGTTTTCAGCTCCGGCTGGTTTTCAGGCTTTGCCGCCGGCGGCGCGGCCATGGACGCCGGCATCCACCCACCGGGGATTACCCCCACCGGCTGGGGGACCAGGGGCGAAAAGCTGACACAATGTATTATTTCGCGAATTTCCGAGCCGAATGCCGGTAAATTTAATGCAAAGTATTCGCTTGACAGCGTTCGTCGGGTTTACTTATTTGATTAATACTTCATTTGGTCATCGGCCGAAATGATCCCTTACGGCAATTTATCACTTACCGCTGTTGTCCGCTCTTTGACTTATCACCACTCTGTAACACTTTACTGTGCCCGACAAATTAACAAGACCAGCGCTAATTAAAACGGAAAAGGAGGTGACGGCAAGGCAAGAACCATTTCAATCCATACTTCAATCAACCCAGAGGACCTGAAGAGAGGAGGAAGTTCATGAAACACTGGATACTAGGCATTGCCGTTGCCCTCGTCGCCCTGCCCGGGCTGGCGCTGGCCGGCGGCCCTAAAGCCAAAACCATCGACGAGTTGGCCCAGATGTTCGACTCGTCGCGCTGTCAGGGCTGTCACAGCACGGTTTATAAACAATGGGCGGCATCCCATCACGCCCGCCCGATGATGGGCGTAGACGGGGGTCTCAAGGACACCCCGATCGCCATTCCCGGCCTCACCCCCTTTTCGCCCAATCACCCGAGCGAAGCCACCATCGCAACCTACCCCTGCTTCAAATGCCATCTGCCCCAGGCCATGACCCACGCCGAGGATTCGGTGGCGGTAGAATATACCGAGGCCCTGCTGGCCCAGGATAGGGAGACCATCGCCAAGATGCAGATCACCTGCATCATCTGCCACAATCACAAGGCCATCATCCATCGCCTCTCCCTGGGCAACCCCGAGCCCAACGTGCTTTACGGCACCAAGGACGTCCCCAATCATCCGGACCCGGTTTTCACCTCGGTCAAGAAGAGCCCCATCATCAAGCAATCGCTATTCTGCGGCCAGTGCCACGGCCTCGGACCCAACCTGGAGTTCGAGAATCCGGTCCAGTGCGCCAACCTCTACGGCAGCTATCTCCATGCCTACAGGCCGGCCGGCGGCAGCATGACCTGCCAGGAGTGCCATATGAAGACGGTGGACGGAGTCAAGGATCACCTGATTCCACCCAACTTCGATGACAAGGAGGACACCATCGCCCGGCTGCAGAAAGCGCTGGCCCTGGATGTCCAGACCGTGGGCTATGAATGGCTGCGGGGGGCAGGCGACCTTGTTCCCAAGCTGGTGGTCTACACCAAGATCAATTCCAACGCCGGCCACCGCCTTCCCGATGGCTGACCGTCACACAATCGAATGGTCCTGGAAGCGACCATAAAAACCGTTGACGGCGAAGTGATCGAAATGCAATCCCGCCACTTTCACCCCCAGGCGACCAACGAGATGGAGCCCAAGATGCTTTACGGCGCCTATGTCAAGACCGCCAATATCCGCGACACCAGCATTCAGCCTTATCGCACCAAGGAAGAAGACTTCAAATTCATCCTGCCGGCAGGGGTAAGAACCGTCGATCTCGACATCCTCCTGACCTACGAGGTGGTTACTCCCGACATGCGCTACGACATTCACAAACTTACCCGGCGGGTAACGCTGGACCGTTAAGCGGCCGGCCGGTAAACCATCCCACCCCGGTGCCGGAATAACGGAAGACCCGGATCGGGACGGAAGCAAGGGTAAACAAAAGCAAAAGGGGCTGGAGCGTATTTACGCTCCAGCCCCTTTTGCCGTTCCGCAACCCGGCTCTCCACTCCAACCTCAGCCGTAAATGGTCAGACTCTTGCCGATCCCGTCCCCCGGGCGGTTAATTCCATGCCTAAGAAAGCATCTCCTCGTGGATCCGCCGGGCCTGGAGGGCGAACGCCTCCAAGCGGGCCTCGATGATCTGGGGAAAGAGGTTGCCGTCGGTTTCCAGGGCCAGAAAGGGCAGCTTGCGGTCTCGATCGAGCAGGTGGTGGAAATTGTTCTTGCCCTCGGCAACCATCAGGGCCCGCTTTTCGCCGGTGGTGAATTTTTCGTTGAGGATCGATTCGGCCAGCCGGGTGGGCATGCAGCCGAAGGGACCGATGGAAATAACCCCGCAGGAGGGGTGGAGAATCTCATGCAGGGCCGCTCCCACGGTCAGGATGGCCTCCCCGGCCAACTGGGGCGCAATGTGGCGACGGCCGGCGGCGATCAGGGGCTCCACCCCCACCTTTTCCTCGTAATGAAAAAGACCGCAGGGCGCCATAATCTTGCGGATCTTGCCGTCGAAGTAACGCTTGACCCAGAAGCGGGCCCACCAGGGCAGATCGGGAGACCCTTCAATACGATTGCGGACCAGCCAGTCGCAGTACTTGATCCACTCCGAAACCTGGGAGGTGCGGACGATGAAGCCCTGTTCGGCCATCCGTTCAATCAGGCGCTGCAGGGAAATGGGATCGTGGCGGACGTAAATTTCTCCCACCAGGGACAGCTTGGGGATCCGGTCATAGGGGGTGTGGAGCCGGATCTTGGCCAGTTCCCGGGCCGAGGCCTTCAGCTGCCGGGCGATGGTCGACCATTTCTGGTCCATGACCCGGCAGATCGCCTGCTGTTCCCGCCAGAGAATCGCCTCTCCTTCTTCCTGGTCCACCGCTCCGGCCAGAATGGTGGACCAGATTTCGTTGAAGAGATCCCCGATCACGATGGCCCGCCAGATCGCCAGGGTAAAGCGATGGCCCAAGCCGCCGTAGCTGTTGGTGGAGGTCAGCGACATCACCGCCGCGTTGGGGATGCGCTGGCGGGCGATGGTCCGGCCCGCGAAGACATGGTACTGGCCGAAGCGGCAGGGCCCGTCGGCGCTGGCCATGAAGAAGGCGGTGATCTCGTCGGCCGGCCGCTGCTGGAAATACTGAAGCATGGTGCCGATGGTGGTCTGGAGCGGCAGGCATTCCTTGCAGGAGGAGTTGCCCCGGCCCAGCTTGAGGGCCTCTTCGTCGGCCGGCGGCAGGGCCTCGGCCCGAATTCCCCGGCAAGCGGCGGCCGCGGCCACCAGTTCGGTGCCGAAGCGGCCCATGGCGGGAACCACCACCTTCACCCGGGGATCGGTCATCGGCACCCAGGAGCCATCAGCCAGCCGGACGCCCAGCATGCCGCCCCGCATTTCGGTAACCGCCGGCCGGAAAGCGGCCCCGGCCTCATCGGCCCCGGGAGCAGCATACTCCGCGGCCGAAACCGCCACCCAGGCCGGGTCCGGCGGACCGGCGACCACCGCCGGAACTGGATCAACCGCATCATGAATCTGGCGGTAATAGCGGACGATATCCAAAAAGGCCTCGATCCGCGTTTCCAGGCCGGCATCGGCGGTATGGCTGTCCAGCTCCAGGGTCAGCGAAGGCTTGCTTTCCATCATGTCGCGGAAATAGGTGATCAGGAAGGAATCGGGACCGCACGAAAAATTAGTGACATAGGTCCCGAAGAGCTGGGGATGATTTTTGACGTAACGGGACGCCTTCATGATCATCCGGCCCATGGCCCAATACATGTTCATGTCGCCGGCCAGGGGTTCATCCTCGTAGGGCAGCATATCCAGGGGAATGATCCGGATGCCGCGGGAGGCGAACTTGGCCGGGATCCCCTTGTTGGCCTCCCGCACGAAGCTGTTGTAGGGCCGGCCAAAAAGCACCACCCCGGTCAGGGTCGGATCGCTTTCCAACTCGGCCAGGGCCTGGCGGCCCAGTTCCTTGAGATCGGCCCGACAGGCCTCCTGGTCGGCGATGGCCGCCCGCAGGGCCGCTTCGGCCCGGCGGGAATCGACCCCCAGTTGCCGGGCCAATTCGGTGAAAACCCCCTGGTTGGCCTCAAAGCCTTGGCTGAAATCGAAAATCGGGCTCAGTACCTGGCGCTTCTGGGCCTCGGGGAAAGTGCTGCGCAGGTAGTAGGGTTCGCCCTGGACAAAGGGACAGACGCAGGAAACGGTGGCGTCATCGGCCACCCGGATGTTGCGGATGTGGGGGAGAAATAAGACGTCCGGCTCCTTGGCCATCAAATCGGCCATGAAGCCGTGGGACAGTTCCACCGGAAAGCAGAAAGGGGCGTTGCGGCGGTCGATCCCGGCGGGGTCAACCCCGGTCGGCACCACCACCCGGTAGCCCAGCTCCTGGAAAAAACGGTTGAACAGGGGGAAAAAGGTGTTGACCAGAAAGGAGCGGGTGATTCCCACGGTGGGCCGGGGATCGGCGGCATCCTCCGGGGTCAGATCCCGAAAAACCCGGCGCTCGCGCTGGACCACCAGGTCCATCCCGTCGGTGTTCAGCTTGCGGCGGTGGAGGATGTTGTCGTAGCGATTGCAGATGCCGCCGAAGGGATAACTCTTGCCGCTGATCACGATCCGGGAAATCTCGCAGTTGCGGTCGCAATCCTTGCCGCCGCCGCATCTGAAGGGCTGACCGTATTCCACTTCCCGGGCCGCCAGCTCTCCGAGATCGAAACGGCCCAGCTCCAGCATGCCCTGCTCCTGGCGGCGCTCCACTTCCAGGGCCACGCCGAAGGCCCCCATCAGGCCGGGGTCCGGCGGCACCACCATATGCTTGCCGGTCAGGGCGGCCATGGCCGCCGGCACCGCTTCGTTGTAGCAGACCCCGCCCTGGATGAAGACCTTGCGGCCCACCGGCCGGTTGCCCTTGACCCGGTTGGTGTAGTTGAGGCAGATCGAATAGACCAGGCCGGCCACGATGTCCTCCAGGGGCACCCCTTCCTGGGCGGCGCTCTTGATGTCGGAACCGATGAAGGCGGCGCACTGGTCATTGAAGTTGGGCGGCGCGGTGGCCCGGTAAGCGGTCTGGCCGATCTCGGTAACGGTGATCCCCAGGCTCTCCTTGGCCGCCTCCTCGAGGAAGGAGCCGGTACCGGCGCTGCAGGCCTCGTTCATGGCGTAGTCCGAGGGGACTCCGTTGGTGATGTAGGTGTACTTGGCATCCTGGCCGCCGATTTCAAAAATGGTGTCCACCTCGGGATCGAAGTGCACCGCGGCGGTGGCGTGGGCGATGATCTCGTTGATCACCCCGTCGCTGAGGGCATGCAGCCCGGCGATCTGGCGGCCGGAGCCGGTAACCCCCAGGCCCTCGATAATCACCGATTGGCTGAGTTCGGGGCCGAGCTGTTCGGCCAGGGAGGCGTAAACCCGGCGGGAGGCCCCCACCGGATCGCCGTTGGTCCGCAGGTAATCGGAGGCCAGAATCGCCTTGTCGCGGCGGCGCATGATCACGCCCTTGGTGGTGGTGGAGCCCACGTCCAGGCCCAGGATGCAGCGATCCCCGGCCTCCGCCTGGCCCCGGGCGGAAGGCTTGAAGTCCACCTGGCCGCGAAAATCGGCCAGCGGCTTATGGTAGGAAAAATTGAAGCGCTTGTTGGTGAAAACCTGATCCGCGGAGGGCAGGGGCGGGGTTTCATGATCGAAGGCCCACAGGGCCGCGCCCAGGGCCTCCACCATGTCGGCCTCGGGGGGAATGGCCAGATCGGGAATCTCTTCGCGCAGGTAGTGGACCATGGCCTGGTTGGCGGCACAGCCGCCGACCAGCAGCACCGACTCGCTGGGCATTTTTTTCAGCAACTCGAGGATTTTACCGGCCATCATCCGGGAAAGCCCCGCCACCACCTGGTTTATGGGAATTCCCTTGTTCAGGGCATGCGTGCAGTCGCTCTTGCAGAAAACCGAACAGCGGCCTGAGACCTGGTAACGCTTTTCCGGCAGCTCCATGGCCCCGACCTCCGCCAGGCTGAGCGACATCCGCCCCAACTGCTGGAGGAGAAACTCGCCGGTCCCCGAGGCGCACTTGTTGCCGCTCTGGATGTGCTGGATGCGGTTGTCCTCGTCGATCTGGTAGACCATGAAGGACTCGCCCCCGGCTGAAACCACGGTCCGATAAGGATGACCGGCCGGCAGCAGAAAACTGCAGGCCAGTTCCACCGCCTCCGGCTCGGGAATGTTGGCCAGGGCCAGGTTTTGCCGGAATTTGCGGCCGGTGGCCGCGACCTTGAGCCCGGCCGGAGCTTCGATCTCGGCCAGCATCTCCTGCAGCACCCGCCGGGGATTGCCTTCATGAGCCCGCTTGCGCCGCAGCACAACCCTTTTTGCCCCGGCGACGTCCCGCTCCATCCCCACCAGCGAAATCGTGGATGCCCCCAGGCAAATACCCAAACTTTGCATATTCCCCTCACACACACTTGTTGAATCGCGAAAACCGGGCTTCACTGCCGGAAAGCCCCTCCCCCCAGCTCCGCCCTGTTCCAGGCCGGTTTGGGAATTGCCCACAACCTTTTATAATAATAGATTTTAAAAAATCATGCTTCCGTTTTCAGCACCCTGGCGCCATTGGACAGACTACTACATTGTAGAGGTACCGGCAGTGCTTTGGCTGGGGCCTGAGCTCGGCCGCTCTTGAAAAAACCGGAGGAACAACAACAGGATGGCTCGCCCAGGCAAGGCCGGAGCGGAACCTCGCCGGCCGATGAAGCAGACCTGCCGCCTTTTTTTGTTGACATATTCTTTACCCGTCCGTTATAGGTTACAAACTCACTAAAATCAGGGGGGAGCCTCTACGCGGCCCCTGTTTTTTTGCCCTACCGTAACCGCCGGTAAAGATTTCTTCATCCACATCCACGCAAAAGGAGAACAATCATGGATCTGAACAGCATTACTCCCGACCTGACCCTGGACGCCAAAGGACTGAGCTGCCCCATGCCTCTGCTGAAGACCAAAAAGGCCGTCAACCAGATCAGCTCCGGCCAGATTCTCGAGATCCTGGGCACCGACCCCGGCTCCAAGAACGACATGCCCGGCTGGTGCGAGCGCGAAGGCCATGAGTTCCTGGGCATCAAGGATGACGACGGCTTTTTCCGGGTCTACCTGAGAAAGGCCTGATCGCCTGAGCGGAGCCGATCGAGGAAAAGTTTTTTTGCGCGTTTACCGGCCTGGCTTCCGGCTCCTCGGAGCCGGGAGGCGGTCGTACGCCCCGGCCTTCTTCGAAGCCGGCGCCTGAGAAATAACTTGCGACGGAGGACAGCATGGCAAAAAGTCTAGGAATTTTCGTAACCAACCCCGACAACCTGAAGCATGTGTTTGGGATAACCAGAGCCGCCAAGGCCAAAGGGTCCAAGGTAAAGATCTTCTTCTCCTGGAAGGGCACTCTGCTGGCCAAGGATCCCTCCTTTCCCGAATTGGTCAGCTTGGCCGACGATGTCTCCATCTGCGCCGACAGCTACGTAAAAATGGGATACGATGTGAAAGACGTACCTCCCGGACTGACTCCGGAAAAAATGGCCACCCAGGCCCAGCACGGCGCCATTATTGAAGACTACGACTGTTACATGACTTTATAAGAGGGGGGGAAATCATGTCGAAAAAAGTTTGCTTCTTGTACGCCAACGGAGACTATGTCGTGGATGGGATGCGTTCCGCCCTCGGCCTGGCGGTTGAAAACAACTATGCCTACGGTGCGGTGCTGACCGAGATGCCGGAGCTCGACGAGCACAACAAGGAAAATCTGGATTGGATTCGGGATATGGAGGGTGAGGTTTATTCCACCATCCCGGCCAACTGCGAGAAGAACGATCTCGCCCCCATTACCCTCGAGGAACTGGGCCAGAAACTGCGGGAAATGGATCTCATCGTTCCTTACGGCACCAAGTAAATTCCGTCGACCTTGCAAAATCCCTTTACGACGAGGGGGGCGCACTCGACGAATTATTGGTTTTGCCCTTATATCGATGTTTTTAGAAGGTTTTTGCATGATGGCCGATTTTCCCTCCAACAGCACAGGAGTTTAAACCATGAAAATCCTGCATGTATATCGCTCTGAACCCGAGGCCGATACCAACAAACTGGTGGAGATTGTTTCCGAGGGCCGGGAGGCCAGCGAATTCAAGCTCTATGAAGGTAATGTGGATTACGACAAACTGGTGGACATGGTCTTCGAGGCCGACAAAACCGTCTGCTGGTGGTAGAAAAAAGCGCGTCAGCACCACATCTTGACGCGATCAGGCCCGGCGGCATACTGGAGTATGGCCGCCGGGCCTGCTTGCGCCAATCTGTAGCACTGACGCGCTTTTTTCTTGGCTGATTTGCCGTTGATTCATTAATTTTTCATCGTCATTCAATCTCGGGTCCGGGTTCTGCTGATTGCGAGCCTCCGGCCCATCCTTCTCTCGCGGTTGTTTGCTTGAACCCTTCTGCCACTCCCTTTCTCTCCGTGGTTATTCCCAATCATGATGGGGCCGCCACCATTGGCGCCTGCCTGGAAGCGGTGCTGGCCTCGGAGTATGCCGACTTTGAAGTGGTGGTGGTGGACGACGGTTCCCGGGACGATTCGGCGGCGATAATCCGCCGCTATCCCTGCCGCAAGATTTTTCTGGCCCGGCAGGCCGGGGCCTCGGCGGCCCGCAACGCCGGGGCGGCGGCGGCCCGGGGGGAATATATCTTTTTTATCGATGCCGACTGCATCGTCGAGCCGGAGACCCTGGCGGCGGCCGCCCGGGCCGCCCGCGAGTCCGGGCCGGAGTGGATCGTCGGCGGCACCTATACCCCCCGGCCCTACGATCCCGGCTTTTTCAGCCTCTTCCAGTCGGTCTTCATTCACCACTTCGAGACCAAGCGCCTGGCCGAACCCGATTACGTCGCCAGTCACGCCATGGTGATCGCCGCCGCCGTCTTCCGGCGAAGCGGCGGCTTTCCCGCCGAGTTTCTGCCCATCATCGAGGACGTGGAGTTCAGCCACCGCCTGCGCCGGCTGGGCTATAAAATGCGGATGGATCCGGCCATCCTGGTCCGCCATATCTTCAACTACGACCTGCGCCGCTCCCTGCTCAACGGCTGGCGCAAGTCCCGCTACTGGACCATCTATTCCCTGCTCAACCGCGATCTGCTCAGCGATTCCGGCACCGCCTCCCACGAATTGAAGATCAACATCGTGGCCTTTGCCCTGACCGTCGGCCTCCTGGCCGCCCCGGCCCTGCTGGCGGCGCTCTTCCCGGCCGCCGCCGGGGCCCTGCTCCCGGCCCTGCTCCTGCCGGTCCTGGCCGTCCAGGGGGCCAATCTCCTGGTGCAGCGCAAGTTGCTGGCCGCTTTCGGGCGGGCCGGCGGTCCGGGGTTCGCCCTGGCGGCCGGGGCTTATTACGCCCTGCTCTACCCGCTGCCGGTGGGCCTGGGAGCCCTCAGCGGGCTGCTCCACCATCTGCGAGGCCGCCATGGCCGCTGACAAAGCCGATCGCCCCGCCGGCCGGAATCCCCGGCCCTACTCCCCTTTTCGCCACCTGGGGAGCATCCTGCGCAAGCGGAAGCCCCTCCACCTGACGATTTTTCTGACCCGGCGCTGCAACCAGCGCTGCTCCTTCTGTTTCTATCTCGCCGCCGATTCATCCCCGGCGGCCGGCGATCCCGGGGATGAACTGTCCCTGGCGGAGCTGGAAAAAATCGCCGCCTCCTGCCCGCCCCTGCTCTGGCTGGCCTTTTCCGGCGGTGAGATTTTTCTGCGCTCGGACCTGGCCGCCGTCGCCGAAATTTTTTACCGCCGGACCAAGCCGGCGATCATGCTTTTTCCCAGCAACGGCCTCGATACCGAGCGGATCACCGCCACCATGGCCGAGGTTCTGCCCCGCTGTCCCCGCAGCACCGTGGTGGTCAAGCTTTCCCTGGACGGGCCGCCAACGGTCCATGACGCCCTGCGGGGGGTCAAGGGCAGCCACGCCGCCTGCCTGCGCACCGCCGCCGCCCTCGGCCGCCTGCTGGATGATTATCCCAACTTCGAGCTGGGAATCAACTCGGTTTTCTGCCCGGCCACCCAGGACACCATGGCGGAAACCATCGATTTCGTCGCCGGGCTGCCGTACATCCACACCCATACCATTTCCCTGGCCCGCGGCGACCTGGCCGACAAAAGCCAGCTGACCGCCGACCTGGACAAGTACCAGGCCGCCTGCCGCTACCTGGAAGGCAAGCTCAAAAGCCGCCAGGCCAAGACCTATCGTTTCGGCGGGGCCCGGCTCAAGGCGGCCCAGGATATCCTCCAGCGCCGCTACATCCTGGCAACCGCCCGCCAGGACCGGGCCCTGCTGCCCTGCTACGCCGGCCGCCTCAACCTGGTGATCGCCGACGACGGCGCGGTCTATCCCTGCGAGGATTTTCGGGCCCATATGCGGATGGGGAACATTCGCGACTATCAGGGTGATCTGGACCGCCTGCTTCAAAGCGACCAGGCCCGGGCCGTGGTAAGCGCCATCAAGCGCGACGGCTGCCACTGCACCCACGAGTGCTACATGATGACCAACATCCTCTTCAACCCCACCACCTACCCCGCCCTGCTGAAAGAATACCGCCAACTGCGCTGAAACCTCAGCCTCAGCCTAGAAAGCAATTCCCTATCCTCTAACAATCCTCCCCACGGGTAAGCGGGCAGCAGTGCCGCATCTTGCAGCAAGCAGGCCGGCGCCGCGGTGTCAGAGGACAGAGAACAGAGAACAGAAAGCAGAAGACAGAAGAGTTGGAAATTGAAAGTCTTCTCGGTTTTTCTCTGTCCTCTGTCCTCTGGTATGCCTGATCGCCGCAAGATGCGGTGCTCCTACCTGTTCCCTGCCACCAAATGCACTTCATTCGGCAGTTCCCACAAGGAACGCCCCGCAGGTAAACGGGCAGCAGTGCCGCAGGTTGCGGCAAGCAGGCCGGCGCCGCGTACTCCGGTACGCAAGCCGGCCTGATCGCCGCAACCTGCGGTGCTGCTGCCCGTTTACCGTTTGGTAAAGATTTTGCTCCCAACCAGTAGCCAGAAAAGGCTTTTAAGACCGCTGCCGGCGGCCCGCAGGTCGTTGAGGGTTCGCAGGGCCAGCAGCCGCCGCCAGAGGAACTTGGGCCGCGAATAGAAGCGCTTGAAGGCGATCCGGCGGAGCTCGTTGATCTCTTCGCGGGTCATGGTGTAGGGGGTGAAGGCCGCCCCCTGGTAGGTATAGTCGGAAAGGTCGTGGGACACGGTGCCGTATTGCTCCAGGTTGTCCCAGAGCTCGGTGCCGGGGAATGGGGTCAGGGCGTGGAAGTTGGCGATATCCGGGTCCAGCTCCAGGGCGAAATCGATGCTTTTCAGGCCATCGGCGAAGGTCTGGCCGGGAATGCCGAAGAGGAACGGGGTGTAAACGGTGATCCCCACCTCCTTGGCGGCGGCCACCGCCTTGCGGATCTGGGCCACGGTGATCCCCTTGCGGATGGTGTTGAGATCCTTCTGCACCCCGCTTTCGGCCCCGAAGAGAATGGCCCAGCAGCCCGCCTCCTTGAAGGCCTGCAGGAGGGGCTGGTCCACCTGGTTGACGCAGGCCGAGGCAAACCAGGTAAAATCGAGCTTCTCCTCCTTGATCCGGCGGGCCAGTTCCATGGCCCGGTCGTAATCGGCCGCCAGGGTGTCGTCGATGAACTTGATCTCCCGGTAGCCCTGGGCCAGGCAGTGGCGGATTTCGGCCATCACGTTGTCCACCGAGCGGTAGCGGATGCCGCTCTTGCGGGTCTTGTCGATCTGGAAGCAGTAGAGGCAGCGGCGGTTGCAGCCCCGGGAGGTAATAATCACCGCCACCGGGCGGCGCTTGTAGGTGGCCGGCGGGGGCACGTAGTCGTCGATCTCGCCGAGCAGGTCCCGGGCGGGAAAGGGCAATGAATCGAGATCGGTGATCAGGGGGCGGGGAGGATTTTTGACGATTTGCTCCCCGGCCCGGTAGACCAAACCCGACACCCCGGCGAGATCCGCCCCGGCGCGGCCCAGCGGGGCCGGCGGGGGGAAAGCCGCGGCCAGGCGTTCCAGCAGTTCCACCACCGTGAACTCCCCTTCACCGGTGACCGCCGCATCGAGTTCGGGGCACTCCTCCAGGCACTGCTCCGGCATGGCGATGGGGAAAGGGCCGCCCACCACCAGAAAAAAATCACCCCCGGCCCGGCGCAGGGCCGCCGCCATCTCCCGGGCCTTGGGCCAGCCGAAGGCCGTGGAATAAAGGCCGATGAAATCCGGGGCGAACTCGGCGGTTCCCGCCATGATCTCCCGGTGCCTGAGGAACGCCCCGTTGTAGAAGCGGACCTCGTGGCCGGCCTGGCGCAGGGCCGCCGCCACGTAGAGGGTGCCCAGGGGCTGCCAGTAGTTGATCTGGCTGCCCGCGGTTTTGCTGGAAAAAATCTCCTCGGGCAGCCAGGGCGGGACGATCAGGGCGCATTTCATAAACGAATCCCAATGCAGGTGACATCTTAACCGGGCGCCATGGCGGCCGGCATTGCCAGCAAGAACAACCATCAACCGGGCCGGCGCCGAGGCCAAAACTTAACCAGGGCCGGCTCACCTTGCCGGCTCCGCGATCGCGATCCCCAGGCCCGGGCCGGTTCACCCTGGTAGGGTCGGAGCCGCCGGGCGCCGGTTGACAAAAAACAGGAGGATCATCGCGGCAACAATGGCGATGATCCTCCCGGTAAGACGGGCTAACGGCCAACTGCGCCGCCCCCGCTGTGGTTCAGGCAAGGCGCGGATTTACATATCGAGCACGCCCTTCTGGGTCTTTTCGTTCCAGGTTACCGCCACCCACCAGCCGCCCATGGCCGCCAGGATCAGGGCCAGGGTGCCGCCGTAGCCCAGGAAGGTGAAGGGCAGGTACACGAAGCTGCCCAGCATGCCTTCGCTGAAGGGCAGCGGGGTGCCGGCCTGGTACCAGGCGATGATCCCTTCGATATCGCGGGGACCGTGGATGAACTTGCTGGTCAGCGAAGCCCCGAGGCCGAAGAAGATCACGGCGATCCAGAGCTTGATCTGGCCTTCGCCGACCCGCCAGAGGGTGCCGGTGCCGCAGCCGCCGGCCAGCACCGCGCCGAAGCCGAAGATCACCCCGCCGAGCACCCCGCCCCAGCCGAAGACGCCGCGGAGGTAATGATCGGGGGCGACAATGCCGTTGGCCTTGAGGACGGTGATGCCGATCACCAGCAGGACCAGGGAGAGGGCCACCGACTTGGCCATCTTGCAGTCGCCGGTCATGTGGGGCTCACGGAAGGCCTGGATCATGCACCAGCGGCCGCGCTGGAAGGTGTAGCCCAAGGCGGCGGCGAGCAGCAGCACCCCACCCAGAGTCTGCAGGGGTGCCCAGCCGGTATGGCCCCAGAAATACTCCTGGCTGTTGGCATAGGCATAGGCCCCATAGATCAGGCCGACCAGGGCCAGGATGCCCAGCACCAACTGCACGCCGGACGGCACGTCGAAGGTTTTGCCGCCACCCTGGCCCCAGGAGATATTTTCCATTTCCCAGTAGGTATATTTGAGGGCCAGCATGGCGCCGACCACCAGCCCGGCCCACATGGCGAAACCATGGGCGGAAAGGTTGCCCAGGGCATTGTAGAAGCCGCCGACATTGCAGCCGCCGCCGAGAATGGCCCCGACCCCCATCAGGCTGCCGGCAAAAACCCCCTTGACCATTTCCAGCTTGGGGGGAATGCGGAAGGCGAAGTTGCCGCCCAGGCACGCGGAAACAAAGGCGCCGGCGATAAAGCCGATCCCGATCACCGAGCCGCTGTGGAGGAGAATATTGCCGGGAGCGCGCTCACCGACCCCGATCCCGTAGAAAAACCAGTCTCCCCAGTTCTGCACCGCGCCGGTGGCTCCCCAGGAAGTATACCAGGCCGCGATCACCACGCTCAGAAAGGCGATAATGGCTCCGGTGATATAGGGATTCCACTTATCCTTGCAAAGAACTTTGTACAACTCCCTTACCTGTTGTCCAAGCACGCTTCCTTCGCTCATACCCTCTCCTGTTTCCCTTTATGCGTTAGATCGCAAATGACGCGGGAGATGATGCCCTGCCTCCCTCTCAGGCGGCACATCTCCCGCGTCGATCTTAAGTCAAGCTCTGGCCGCCAGCGGCCATGACCCGCTCCTTAACGGCCGTATCCACCACCAGGCCGGGGCGGAGGCGGCGGAGCGCCGTAACCACCACCGGGCCGCGGCGGAGGAGCCCCGTAACCGCCGGCCGGCGGAGCCTTTTTCTCTTCATCTTCGCGCTTTACTTCCGGTTTTTCTTCTTTGGGCGCAGCCGGCGGCGCGCCATAACCGCCGGTGGCCGGCGCCGGGGGAGCACCGTAGCCGCCGGCCCGAGCCTGGGCTTCATCCGGTCCGCCGATCTGGCCCTGGAAGGCCACGAAGCCGAGCATGCCGGCCAGGATCAACATTCCCACCATTCGTGAAGTTTTCATTTTGAACCTCCTTAGCGTTATGATTTGAGGGCTTCTCGAAAATTGAGCTCTTTATAAAAGACCTTGCGGTCTTCCAACTTGTTCCCGCTGCCGCTGAATCGAACGGGCAGACAGCAGTCCGTCCGGGAGACGACAACCGGAAAAAACACTACTTAGTGGCATAGGCCGGGTAAACCGCGGGCAAGCAGAGGTCGGGTTTCCCAGCGCTCTCGAGTCGCCAGCCCGCACCCATCCAAAATAAAGTGTGGGTTATCTTATGTGATAATCCGCCATGTTGTAAAGAGAAAAATCAGGCCTTAAGTCAGTTAAACCGGCGCCGGCGCCGGAGCCCCGGCCGAAAACCTGAACATAGGGGCGGTGCTGAAAAATTCCGCTGTCGGCGACAAAACTCCGCAACAAGGAATAATCCCCCAGTTTCGCGATGATTTCCGGGGTAAATTCGGCCGCCGGACCGCCGGTTATGATCACCAGGATTTCGGGGTCCGGGGCGGCGGCCGGGAAATAAAAGGCCGGCAGCGCCATTTCCCAGGTAAAGCGCAGGGGCGAGGTCGCGATCCGGGCCGGCGGACCGGCCGCCAAGGCCGGAGGATGATAGGCCAGTGTTTTATGGGTGAAAAGATCGAGAATCGGCACCGTCACCCGGGGATCCATGGCCGCTTCGTCCTCGGCCAGCACCACCACCGCGATCCGCTCCGCGGCCAGGGTGTCGAGATAGCGCCCGGCTTGCTGGAGATTGCGTTCGGCCATGCTCTTGAGAAAAGGGAGATAAGCACCCCAGGCCAGGAGCAGAGAGGAGCCGACGATCACCAGCAGCAGGTGGCGGCGCAAACCCGGATCGGCCAGATCGCGCAGGCCGTAGCCGGCCAGCAGGGCCAGGAGGGGGAAAAGCGGGATGGAATAGCGGATCCGCCGCAATTCCATGATCACCAGCAGCAGCACGATCAGCCAGGCCACCGCCGGATAGCGCAGATCCCGCTCCCGGCCGGCCCGGTAAAGGGAATAAAGCAGGGCGGCGGTCAGCAGGGGATGGGTCTGGAAGAAAAAGGTCGAAACCAGGCTCTCGCTCCAGCCGTCGCGCAGGGCCGGGCGCTGGAATTCGAGCAGCAGGGCGAGCTGGTCGGCCATCACTTCCCGCATTCCCCAGAACAGGAGGGCCACGCAGACCAGGGCCGGAGCCAGGGCCAGTCCGGCCCGGACCAGGGCCCGGCGCCGATCCGCCCCCAGGGAGCAGAAAAAGATCGGCACCAGGCCGCTGAGCAGCAGCCAGGCCGAATACTTGACCAGGAAAACCCCGATCACCGCCAGGGCGGCGACGACAATATAGAGCCCGCCCCGGGTCATGGCCCGGTGGAAGCCGGCCAGGGCCAGCAGGACCAGGAACATGGCGCCGATATCCACCAGCAGCAGCGGGGTCTGGCTGTACAGGTAAGGAAAACCGAGAAACAGCAGGGCCCCGGTCCGGCCGGTCTCCTCGTCCCAGAGATCCCGGCCCAGTTGGGCGATCAGCAGAGCGGTGAGGGCGAAAAAGAGGGCGTTGAGCAGTTGGGCGGCCAGGCGGCTTTCGCCCCAGAGGGTAAAGAGCAGGCCGTAAAGGGCCGGCAGCAGGGGCAGGTCGGTCCAGGCGAAAATTTCGCCGCCCCACTGGCGGAAAAAGTAGAGCGGCCCGAACTCGCTGAAGCTTTTGGCCTGGATGAAATAGCGGGCCGAATCGACGATGGTTTCCGGGCTGTCGAGAAAGAGCAGGCAGGCGGTAAAGGCCAGCAGCGGGATTCCGAAGCGGCGCCAGGCCCGGGACCAAAGAGAGTTGCCACCCGGGCCGGGAGGAGCTTGCCCCCCCGGCGGGCTTTGCCCGGAGCCGGGGGCGCCCCGGCGGACCAGATCCGGAGCCACCGCCAGCAGCCAGAACAGCGGGGTCAGCAGGGCCAGGAGCAGGAGCAAGCGGCCGGGATCGGCGGCCTCAAAGACCCACTGCCAACTGGTCAGGCTGTTGTCGTCCAGGTGGCGGGCCCGGTAGAGCAGCAGGGGCAGGAGCAGGGAGAGGCCGGCGATCAGCAGGTGCCCCCCGATATGGTTAGACAAAGCTCGCAATGGCCGACTCACCCCGAATTAATCTTGGCGGCTTCGCCACAAGCCAGAACATTGTGGACCGGAACAGGCTGCCGAGCCTGCCCCGGCGAAGAGGCGGTTTCGGCGGCGGCCAGCCGGCCATCTTCCCCAAAACCTGTGGCCTCGTTGAGACGCAAAAAACAAGGCAACAGGCTACAGCTTAGCACAGGGCTTGGCCCGGCGGGCAAACGCCGGCCGCTGGAGTAGCCCGGCGCAAGCGGATCCGGCGGACATCACCGGGGCGCACCCGGCCCAGCCGGGGCAAACGGCGCCGCTGGCCGGGATTTACCCCTCGTGGTAGTCGGCTTCGCTGTTGACCGCCCAGATGGCGGCCTTGTCGGCGCTGCCGCTTTTGACCGCCGCCACCGCGGCCATGGCGGCCAGCATCGAGTGATCCATATTATTGTAGCGGTGCATGCCGTTGCGGCCGATCAGAAAAAGATTTTCCAGGCTGTCGGTAAAGGCCCGGATTTCGGCGAAGCGGCCGTAACTGCCCAGGTAGGCCGGGTAGGCCTTGGGCTGGCGGATCACCACCCCGTCGAGGACATCGCCGGGATCGATGAAACCCAGGGTGGCCAGTTCGGCGGCCCCCAGGCGGCGCAGCTCGGCGTCGGCCATGCTCCACAGGTCATCGCCTTCGTTGCAGAAATATTCGAGCCCGACCCAGACCGTGGCCGGATCGTGAACCAGGTAGGGGCTCCAGTTGTTGAAAATCTGCAACCGGCCCAGGCGGACGTCGTTTTCCTGGATATAGATCCAGTTGTCCGGCAGGAGTTCCGGGCCGCGGCCTTGCCGGCCGGCCCGGGTCGCCGGACTGGCGTTCATCTTTTTCAGCAGCAGGCCGATGGTGAGAAAATCGCGGTAAACCAGGCCGCCGGCCAATTCCTTAACCGGAGCCGGAACCCGGTCCAGGGCGCCGATCAAATCGCGGACCGGCATGGTGGAAAAGCAGAAATCCGCCGCCAGCTCAAATTCCCGTTCGCCGGCCCGCTCGCGGACCCGGACCCCGGTCACCCGCTCGGCGGCGGTGGTGATTCCCACTACCTCGTGGTTGGTCAGGATGGTGCCGCCGGCGGCGGTGACCTGGCGGGCCACCTCTTCCCAGAGCTGGCCGGGGCCCAGCTTGGGATAAAGAAAGCGGCGGATCAGGCTGGTTTCGACCCGGGCCCGGTCCCGGGCCTTTTCCCCGGCCACCAGGGCCCGCAGGGCGTGGAGCACCGCCCCGGCCATGGAGAGGCCCTTGACCCGTTGGGCGCCCCACTCGGCGGGAATTTGGGCGCAGGGCACCCCCCAGACCTTTTCGGTGTAATCCTTGAAAAAGGTGGCGTAGAGGCGGCGGCCGAACCGGTTGATGAAAAAATCCTCCAGGTTCTTTTCCTCCCGGAGGGGAAAGAGATGGGCCCGGAGATAGCTGGCCAGGATCAACAGCAGGCGGCCGAAGCCCAGGGCCCGGACCAGGGGCAGGCCCACGCTCAGGGGATAGTCGAGGAAGCGGCGGCGGTGGAAGATGCGGGAGAGGCGGGAGCGCCAGAGCATCACCCGGTCTACCCGTTCGGGGTCCGGCCCGCCGGGGACCAGCAGGTCGCTCAGATCGCGGCCCAGTTCCAGGTCGTCCCGGGCCGGGGCCCCCTGGATGGGCATGATTTCCCGCCACCAGGCCATGACTCGTTCCGAGCGGGAAAAAAAGCGGTGGCCGCCGATATCGATGCGGTTGCCCTGGTATACCTCGGTGCGGGAAATTCCCCCGAGATGGGGCGAAGCTTCCAGGACCAGGGGCACCACCTCGGTTTGGCGCAGCAGTTCCAGGGCTGCGGTAAGCCCGGCGGGGCCGGCCCCGATGATCACGGCGCGAGGAGTGGTTTCCCGGGAGGGGTTCATCATGGTTTCCAGGAGCTGGGTTGGCGGCCGCAGGGCCAGTGATCAACAGGTTTAACGGTTAAGCGGCGCCTTAGGGCCGGGGTCGGGTGCCTGATCCTCGCCCCCTTGGGCGGCGCGCAGCCACTTCTCGACCTGGGCCCGGCTGGGCAAGCGACCGGCGCTGACCACCCGGCCGTTGATGACCAGGGCCGGGGTCCGCTGCAGGCCGAAGCGCCCGATTTCATCGGGATCGTGGATCTGGACGATATCCGCAGCCACCCCCAGTTCCGCCATCACCTCGATCACCACTTCCTGGAGGCGGTTGCAGGAAACGCAATCGGCCCCCAGGATGCGAATTTCCAGGGTATCATCGCCCCGGCCGCCGCCGGTCAGCAGGCGCTGGTATTCCCGGATCAGGGCCTGGCGATAAAGATCCTCGCGGCCCGGCGGGATGTAATTGGCGGCGGCGACCTCTTCGAATAGCCGGGCCTGTACTTCCCAGCGGGGCTTGCCCCGGGCGGCCAAGGCCCGGGCCAGGGCGGCATCGAGCCCCACCAGGCCGACCACCGCCCGGCCGATCTTCAACGAGCACGGCAGCGGCAAATCCATTTTTACCCCCCTCCCCTGCAGGTAAAAATTTTTATACCTGACAAGTTTTTGATACTCCGGCCCGGCCCCGGCCATAACGGCCGGCCAGGCGGGGTCCGTAGCCGACCGGCGCCTCTGCTCTGCCCCAAAACGGCAACCTAACAAGCAACCGGGTACAAAATTTTGCACCGAAGCGGCGGAACCCGACCGACCGCCATGGGCTCAAGCCGCCGATATTAAAAGGATAAAGCAAAAAGCAACGCCCCTCGACAAAGCGGCATGGGGTTTGCATTTATAAATAAGCGCAAGAAAACTCCTTTTCTCCTGACAAAGAAGCCGGACGCTATCCTCCAAGCGTGCCGGCTTCTTTGTTTTCTGGCCAGGCGCCCAAACTTAACCGCGGGAACCCGGCGCGGTCAATAAATAAACGGCAGCCAGCCAGCCGGAAACCCCTCGGCGTGTCATAGTGCCCCACCAGCCGGCAGCGGGCGGGCGGGCCGCAAGGGGGCTATGGGGCGGGGAATTTTTTTTGCGGAGACAAGGCCGGCGGAATCAAGCCGGCCCGGGACAGCCAATGGCAGCGGGGAAATGGGGCGGGGAGGGGGACAACCATATTCAGTTGAGGGGACTTCAGTCTGTCACGGTGATGCGATCGCTCAGATTTTCCACCGTGCGAGCCCCGATCCCCGGCACCCGGGCCAGGTCTTCAATGCTGGCAAAGGGGCCGGCGCTTTCCCGGGATTCGATGATCGCCGCGGCCTTGCTGGGTCCGATGCCGGTCAGGGCCTGCAATTCTTCCTGGCTGGCGGTGTTGATGTTGAGGGCCGCCAAAGCGGTCCCGGCGGTAAAAAGCAGCACGCAGAGAGCGAGCATAATTTTCTTGATCATAGTTAACCTCCTTCAATTTAATTTCGCATAAACTCACTTAATCCCCCCTCCCCGCCCAAACCGCGGAACGTTGTCGGCACAGGCATGCAGCTGCTGCAACCAGCAAAAATCCTAACCTCTATATGCATCACAAGTCAAGTTTTTTTGCCGGAAAATTAATGCAGGGCGGGAAAAGCAGAGAGCGGCAGGAATAGCCGGGGGAGCAGCGTCCGGGGGATAGCGCGGAGCAGGCAAACGCCGCCCTTGGCCGAACCAGGGGATTTTGCCGGACCGGCCCAAAAAAGGGGCGGCAGGTCAAGGTCCGGCCGGCAAAAGGCGGCGGCCGCTGCCGCGACGGGAGTTTCAGTCGGCCACGGTGATCCGGTCGCGCAGGCGTTCCACGGTGCGGGCGTCGATACCCGGAACCTTGGCCAGATCATCGACGCTGGCGAAGGGACCGGTGCTTTCCCGGTAGGTGACGATCGCCGAGGCCATGATGTGGTTGACGCCATCCAGACCCATCAACTGCTCCCGGCTGGCGGTGTTGATGTTGAGGGCCGCCGCCAGGGCGGTCCCCACCATAAAAAGCAACAGGGTCAGGATCAGAACGATTTTTTTGAGCAGCATGGCCTACCTCCAGCAAGGTAATCGCGGGCGCAAAACCCGCCGGACCGGCCCTCCGGCAAAAAACAAACGGGCCGGTTAACCAACGAACCGGGTTCGGACAGTCAGCCAGACTCTAATCTTTGTCAGGTAAGCCGGTCAAGATTTTTTTGCCGGCAAAAAAAAGCGAAGCGACCATGACCAGCCGCGTCAGGGTCGGCGGGAGTCCGGCCCCCGCAGCAGCCGCAGGGTCGGGGGCTCCCAGGAAAGCTCAAAGGGGGGCTCGAATTCGGGCAGTTCGGCCAGCTCGGCCGGGACCAGTTCGGCCAGGGAAGCGGGATACTCCCCGGAGCGGGCCTGATAACGATCGAGGGCCTGCTGGACCACCACCGCCCGCTCGAACATGGCGATGCTGTGGCGGTAGCGCTCCCGCATCCCCTCGTCCTCCTCCCCGGCCAGCATGGCCCGCAGCCAGAAAAGGCCGCCGTAGATATCGCCGCCCTGGCCGGCCAGGGTCCCGGCCAGATGGCCCAGCCAGGAAGGGGCGCCGGGCAGTTCCACCGCCTGCTGGAGATAGCCCGCCGCCCCGACCGGATCCTTCAAATAATAAAAGTGGTTGAAGCCGACAAAAAAAGGCAGCACGAACTGGTCCGGCAGGGCCGCCATCCCCCGGCGGTGAATCCGGTTGGCGTAGGCGGTGTATTCATCGTCGATATGGGGCAGCAGGGCCTGGGCGAGATAGTAGGTATCGAGAAAATGGGGATGGAGCTGGGCGGCGGCGGCCAGCCGGGCGGCCAGGGGCGCCGCGTATTCCCGGGCATCCCGCTGCGGATCGACATGGCCGTAATAGACGGCGGTCTTGATAAACTGGATCTCGCCCCCTAACTGGCGCAGATAACCCAGGGCGATCTCCTGCAGGGCCGGCGGCGGCGGATGAGTGGGCTCCGGCACCCCGGCGGCATAATGCCGCTCCTGCAGGCCAAAAGCCGCCAGGTAAAAAAGCAGCAGCACCGGCAGCAGCAACCAACCCCCTGCCCGCCGCGCCCTGGTCGGGGCCGCTTGAGCCATCATCTCCATCCAACCCCCAGAACAAGCAAGAAATTATCCCCGGCAACCGCCAGCAACCAATGCCAACCGTTAAAGGCCGGCAGGACCGCAGAGCACGGCAAGCAGACCAGCACCGCCTGCCCCGGTACCCAAACCGGCCTGAGCGCCGCAAGCGACAGTGCTCAGCCCAGATAAACGGGCGGCAGTGCCGCAGGTTGCGGCAAGCAGGGGGTTGCCGCGGTGTCAGAAGACAGAAAGCAGAAGACAGAAGAGTTGAAAATTGAAAGCCTTCTCAGTTTTTTTCTGTCCTCTGTCCTCTGTCCTCTGGTAAGCCGATCGCCGCAAGATGCGGTGCTGCCGCCCGTTTACCTGTTATTGCAGGTCTCGGCGTTGGTAGACCCAGGCGGCCAACCACAGGGCCAAAACGATATAGGCCCCGGCCAGGCCGAAATTGACCGCCAGGGAAGCCAACTCGGGCCCGGGCCCGCCGGCGGTGATCAGGTTCTTGTAATCAAGCCGGGCGAAATCGGGAAACAGGGCGGTCAAGCCCTGCAGCAGCCGGTCCAGGCCGGCCGGCCCGCTCCCGGCGGCCGCCTGGGCCACCGCTTCTCGCACCACCGGCAGGCCGGAGCAGATGGCGTAGTAAGCCAGGGAGACCAGCAATACCGGAAAACTGCCCCGCACCAGGCCGGAAAAGAGCAGGATCACCGCCAGCAGCAGCAGTTGCAGGGCATAAAGCCCCAGCCAGGCCAGCAGGTAGGCCGCCGCGCTGAGATGGCTGAAATAAATGGGGCTCACCATCTGCTTGATCAGCAGCAGGGAGCCGAACCCCAGGGAACCCAGCAGCAGGTTGAGCAGCAGCAGCAGCAGGGCCAGGCCGGCGAAGATGCCCAGGACGTATTCTCCCCGGGAAATGGGGCGGGCCAGCAGGGCGTAGACCACCTTCTTCTCCTCGTCCATGGCCATCACCTGGACCCCGTGGAAAAAGAGAAAGATAAAGCCGGCCAGCCAGGCGATGGAGAGAATGAAATCGGCCGAGGCCCGGCCGATGTCGCGGGGGATGAAGTCGAAGAAGAAAAAGGCCCCCAACTGGGCGGCCACCGCCAGGACTACCAGGCCGAGCAGGGCGTGGCGGCGCAGACCGTCGAGCACCACCAGCCGGGCCACCGCCGCGATCCGGACCAGCTTAGACCCCATGGCCGGCCTCCTGGTCCCGCACCAGGGCGAGATAGGCTCCGGTGAAATCCGCCTCTTCCTGCTGGGCGCAGAGCTGACGGGGGGCGCCCTCGAAGAGCTTGTGGCTCTGGTGCAGCACCAGGACCCGGTCGGCCAGGCGATCGACATCCTCCAGAATATGAGAGCAGAAGAGAATCGAGCGCCCCTGCAGCTTGAGATCGCCGATCAAAGCCAGCATCTCGGCCCGGCCGATGGGGTCCAGGCCGCTCATGGGCTCGTCGAGGATCAGCAGTTCGGGTTCGGTGAGGAGAGCAATGGCGAAGTTGGCCCGCTGCTGCATGCCCTTGGAGTAGTCGCGCAGAGGCCGCTGGCGGTCGTCCCACAAGCCGAGCCGGGGCAGCCATTTGGCCGCGCCGGCCTCAATGGCGGCCCGGGAGAGGTTGCAGGTCCGGCCGGTGAAGCGCAGCATGTCGAGGACATTGAGGTTGGGGGGGAAATTGGCGGTTTCGGGCAGGTAGCCGATCCGCCGCCGCACCCGAGAATCCCGGGGGGAAGAGCCCAGCAGGCGGATCTCCCCCTGGTCGGGCCGGATAAAGTCGAGCAGCAGCTTGATGCTGGTGGACTTGCCGGCCCCGTTGGCCCCCACCAGCCCCAGGGTTTCCCCGGCGGCCAGGGCAAAGGAGACCCCGCTCAGGGCGGTCTTGGCCCGCTGGCCGAGTTCCTTGGCGTAGGTTTTGGAAACGTTGCGAAAAGAGATCATTATTCCGGCCGGCCCTGGTGACTTGAACGAAAAGGGGTCAGACCCCATTTCCGCCAATATAGTGGCCAAAATTCGCCCCGTCAATCTATTGAGGCCGAAAGGCCGAAAAGGGGTCTGACCCCTTTTCGGGTCGGCCCTGCCTTCTTAGTTGGAGCTGCAACCCTTGCCTGCTCTCTATTTCCTCAATAAATTTACGGTCCCCCGCCACCACTCCCTGCTGGGTCGCCTGGCGAATCAAGTTATGCGCCGGGTCATCGACTGCGCTGGCAAAGAGGGCGCGGTAGGCCTGCCAACGGGCCGAAGCATTCACATCTAAAGATAGATATTCGGGATGGGGGGTGAGAATCTCGTTCGGTTGGCCAAGGGCATTGGCGGCGTAACTGCTCCAAGGGTATTCACCGGGAGCCGCAACCATCCGGGCTCGTACCGGGTTCATTTCCACATAGCGCATGCAGACCAGCAGGTAGCGTTCCGATTGAACATGGCTGGATTTATACCGCCCCTGCCAAAGTCCGCCGCAGCGTTGATAACGATAGTTGACATACTGGACATAGCGGCGCCCGATATCCTGCATCAAACCGCTAAGGGCCGCCTGCGACGGGACGGTCAGCAGCAGGTGCAGGTGGTTGGTCATCAGGCAATAGGCGTGCAGGGCCACCTCTCGTTGCGCCGCGTAAACACCGAGCCAATCCAAGTAGAAAACGTAATCGTCAGCGGCAAAAAAGATCGGCTGACGATTTACCCCACGCTGAATCACATGTTGAGGTACTCCGGGGATATGGATACGAGGACGGCGCGGCATGGAACAAATTAAACAACGTAATTAAAACACCTTCAAGTGGTCAGGCGAAAAACAAAAAAAGAGGGGATAAGGCTTGAGGCTGCCCTATCCCCTGAGTGGTCAACAAGAAAGAGGAAAAGGGGTCTGACCCCTTTTCCCCCCCGCCGAAATTACATAGCGAACCAGTCACCGATACCAGCAAAGTCGTCTGCCTGGGGATTAGAGGCAGGGATCATATCAGCTTTCAGAGCTGTCATCACTCCATCTGCATCCATTCCGTCACCAGGTCCCAAGGAAGCTTGATCACGATACAGAGCTGACGAATCACTGTCGGCGCCATAAACTGTGTTGCCCTGCAAATGCTTGGCCACAGCCACATAGGACACTGCATTTGCGTCAGTTTCCGCTAAAGCCGATACACCATTCCCAAGACCAATGGGAAGATGGCGACCAACTTCTTGGACATTTTGGGCAATTACCGTAAGCAAACTACTTGGTCCTGCCAATATTTCACCGAGAACATTTATAGTAGTTCCTGTAAGGTCAGGGGTAACAGGATCTGTCTCTGTTGCTGCAATAGCTGTGTTTGTCACAGCATACAACTGCCAATCCGAGAAAAACGCCTCCTGAGCAGTAGTAAGGTTGCGCATATCACTCTGGGCCGAGGCATTAAACCCGCGGATGCGGTACTGGGCGAACTGCGGGATGGCGATGGCCGCCAGGATGCCGATGATCGCCACGACGATCATCAACTCCACCAATGTAAAACCTTTCTGTCCTTTCTGATTCATGGCCTGCAACATTTTTCATCCTCCGAGTTGATTTTGGGCGGCCTGCCTGGTCCCCCTCCAATGGTGGGAACAACGGCAAATGCCACGGTTTATAGCTGTTACTTGGTTATTTGAACTCCCAACACCCCATCCCGGGGCGATTGCCTATCACTGGCCAAATCTTAAGCATAACCCGTGCCAGTTTTTCCCGATTCGCCTTTTTCGCTTTAATGGCGCGCTCTTAGGCGTTAGCCCGCCAGCTTTTACCGCCCCCTGACCCTCCAACGGAGCCCAACCGAACCGACAAAAAATGTCACTTTGTTTGACCATTAATGTCAATCCAGCCCTTTTGGGCCTCCTGGGCCAGCGGTCCGGCCGGGGAAAATACGGCCCCGGCTCCGAGGTCGCCGGCCCGGCAACCGGGCGGCGGCCGGGACCGCCCAGCCCCGGGCCGATCCCGCCCTAACCAGGAGCCGGCGCCGGTCGGCCCGATTTTTGGGGCTCAAAAAAAGCGCTTATGCTATGATGGAAAACCGGCTCGCGCCCCCGGAGCTAGCCTCGCCGAATCGACTTTGCCGGAGCCCCGGCCCCGGCAGGGAACGAATTTTGCACTACAGAGTTGACTGCTGAGGGGAAATCCGGCCGCTGCTCCGGCCGCCGGACCCCCAATCATGCCGGAATGGAAAAAACTGACGGTGCCATGTTGAAACGAGGCAGGCCAAAAAAAATCTCCCGCCGGGCGGGCTTCACCCTGGTGGAGCTGATGGTGGTGATCGCGATCCTGGGGATCCTGGGGGCGGTGGCCCTGCCGATGATCACCAAGACCCTGCCCAATTACCGCCTGCGGGCCGAGGCCCGGGAGTTGGCGATCAACTTCAAGAAAGCCCGCCTGGAGGCGGTCAAGCGCAACCGCAACGTGGTCATCGAGTTCCCCGACCCGCTGCCGGCCAGCTCCTACCGGATCTTCGTCGATATGGACAACGACAATATCTTCGACCCGGACGTCGACCTGGAGCTGCTCAACTGGACCCTGCGGCCTCAAACCCAACTGGTCAGCACCAACTTCGCCAACCACCAGGCCCGCTACACGCCCCGGGGAACCCCCGACGGCAATATCGACAACCGGGAGATTGTGCTGCGCACCGACGACGGGTCCCGGGGTTACCGGCTGACCCTTTCCGTGGCGGGCAACATCAATCTCAATAACGAGTAAGCCTTGACGGAAGCTGATGAACCCATGACCACCGCCAACCGGCCCCAACAAAAAGGCTTTACCCTGGTGGAAGTGCTGATCGCCCTGCTGGTGGGCGGGATGGTTATGACGGCGGTGCTGACTTCCTTCCGGGGCCAGCATGCCACCTACCTGGCCCAGGACCAGGTGGTGGAGATGCAGCAGAATCTCCGGGTGGCCCTGGATATGCTGACCCGGGAAATCCGCAGCGCCGGCTATGATCCCGCCGGCCTGGGGGCGGGCTTCATCAGCGCCGACGCCGACGAGCTGGTCTTCTCCCGGGCCCGCGACGATGACAGCGGCGAGCTGGAATTCATCCGCTACCGGCTCTACACCGCCTACAGCGGCACTGCCCGGGCCCGCAGCGCCCTGGGCCGCACCCGGGTTGAAGCTTTCGAGGATTTCCAGGACCCCAGCAAGGCCAGCAACCGCTCGGTGGCCGAATATATCGAAGAGCTGGAGTTTTACTACCTGCTGGCCGACGGCAGCCGCGCTCTGGTGCCGGACGAACCCGCCGATATCCGCGGGGTCCAGATATCCCTGCTGGCCCGGGCGGCCAACGAGGACCGCAGCTATACCAACAACCTGCTTTACTTCCCCGCCTCCAACCCCACCATGGACGAGGAGGGGTTCTTCTGGGGACCTTTCAATGATAATTTCCGGCGCCATCTGCTGATCCAGACCATCTGGCTCCGCAACCAGGGGGCGGGCTTATGAGCAACAGGAACCTGCAGCAGGGCTTCACCCTGATCGAAGTGATGATCGCCATCACCCTGCTGGCGGTGGGGATTCTGGCGGCGGCTTCGATGCAGATTACCGCCCTGGGCGGCAACCACCTGGCCATCCGCACCACCACCGCCTCGACCCTGGCCGGGGCCACCATTGAAGAGCTGATGAGCCTGGAGTTCGAGCATGACGACCTGGCCGCCACCGCCACCATCGCGGAACTGACGGCGGCCCAGACCGACCCCGCCGCCCTGGAGCTGCTCCTGGACACGGCCCACCAGCCCGCCGAGCAGCCGGCCAATTTCCAGATTTTCTGGAGCGTGGTGGACGACTACCCCCTGATCGACTGCAAAACCATCCGGGTGCTGGTCCGCCGGCAAGACCGGGGGGTGCTGCGCGATCTGGCCCTTGATTTCATTAAAATGAGGCCGCTGACCGAATCATGAAAACCGCCGACCGTCATCCAGCCGCCCCCCGCGGGGCCCAAGGCGGCTTCGTCCTGGTGGGGGCGCTGCTGATCATGCTGGTGCTGGTGCTGATCGGGATTTCCGCCACCACCTCGACCAACCTGGAACTGCAGATCGCCACGGCGGAGCGGACCCACCGGGAAACTTTCTACAACGCCGACGCCGGCCTGGAGTTCGCCACCGCCCTGCTGGAAGAGAACGTCAGTTGCCCCGAGGGCTTCAGCAGTCCCGCCACCGGCGCGGATCGCCTGATCGGCCCGATCCGGGTCTTCGAAGACGCCCTGGCCTTCTGGCAGAATCCCCGCCTGGACGACAACGCCGTCATGCTGGCCTTTCTCGACGATCCCGCCACCCAGGCCGATCTGACCATGGGCGAGCTCTACCCCTGGATCAACCCCAACCCCGAACGCAGCACCAATATCCGCCTGGGCGGCCGCACCGTGGTCTCCCCCGGGGCCGCCCTGCAGATGGCGGCGGGTTACGTCGGCCTGGGCAAGGCCGCGGCCAGCGGCGGCACCGCCCTGTTATACGATATCTACGCCCAGCACCTGGGCCTCCAGAACAGTGAAAGCGTGCTGCATATCCAGTGGCGGCACGTGGTCGGCCAGGAAGGACCCTGCCGGGACCTGGAATTGTAATAGAATCCACTGGGGCCAGCGCCTTGTTCCGGACATGCTGCAACCTCCCCGGGCCAGGGTGCGACCAGCAGGCCGAACGGCCTTCCAAACAAGCGGAAAGGGCCAGACTCGCCAGTCAAACCAAGAGGGAGTGGAAATGAAAGCTTACCGAGAAATCCGCCAGGCGGCCCTGATCATCCTGCTGGCCCTTATCTGCCTGTCTTCCCCGATCGCAAGCTGGGCCGTCGACCGCTGCGTCAGCAACAATCCCGACGAGATTCCACCTTTTCTAGCCACCTCCACCGTCGATCCCAACCTGCTGCTGATCATCGACAATTCGGCCAGCATGTACGACCTGGCTTATGTAGATGACGCCGGCTACTGCTACGATGATAAATACAACCGGGATGAAAATGGCAACCATGTCAACCAAACCTACGTGGGTTATTTTGACCCTGATGGTTGGTATCTTTACGATTTCATTAGTGATAACTTCGTCGCGGCAGACATGGATAGCGGCTGCAGCGACGCCAATTATCGCAAAGGCCTGACCGGCAACCGCCAGGTATGTTTGAAAACCATCTCTTCATTGGATGATGACGGAGATACCGTGATCCAAGTCTCCTCCTTCGCCGCCCGGGGCAACTACCTCAATTGGGCGACGGCTTCCAAGATGGATATCGAAAAAAGCATTCTCACAGGAGGCAAATACGACGGCAATGCCTTGGTCATGGAGTCGCGAGGCTGCCTGGAAAAGCGTTTCGTTAAGGAAACCACCATCGATCTGGCCGGGCAGGAGGGCAACGAAGCCCGGCAGCTTACCTTGGCCATCCGTCAGCCCTCCGATGCTGAAAGGGCCAACAACCCCAATGATTATACAACCCGTATCGAAATTTTCCCTGCTACTATCAGTGGTTTCCAGCACGAAGCCTGCCAGAACGCGGTCGAGGAAATGCGACCACCGGCAGGTGAAGATGAAGAGGCAAAGAAACAACGACTGGGGCGGCTTAAGGGTTACATCGATGTATGCATGGGTTTTGACAGTTTAAAACCCAATGATCCCGAAGTATCCTCCCAGAGCGCCTTTAATCAGGCCATCCAGACCTGCTGGTTCATCGTCAAGCACAACGACCCAAGTTCCATCACCACCGGGGACATCAACAGGATCAAGAATTCCTGCGAGGGTATCTATGAAGGTAACGCGCCTCCCGGGGTCGACCCCAATGACATCTCCACCGACCACAGCGGTTATGTCTGCTTCGGCAACTACGACGCCAAGCGATTGGGCCACGGGGGAATACACCCCAACAGCGTAAGCGGCTATGTCGGCTACTGTTGGGACCATGGCGCTGTTACCTGGCGGCCCAACGACAAAATCAACCAGGACGGCTGGAAAGCCAACAGCTATGCCGATGTTGACTCCTGCGTCAGGGATGGTCTGTTCAGATACTGTGGCATCATTGACGTGCCGCCGGTTACCGATCCCAGCGATCAGGTTACCGGGGTGGGCGACGAAACCGGCGAGTTCTGGAATCTGCCGGCGGTGCTGGTGGACTCCGGGGTGGTCGGGCAATTGGGTAGTCCCCTGGCGGTACTGAAAGGCCGGGTAGCCTCCTCCTCTTCCCCATCAGGGCTGCTGCAGGAGTTCGCCGGCGAATTAAGGATTGGGGCCATGATTTTCAATTATGATGGCGCCCAACATGAATGCAGCCTGCCGGGGGCCCACGAAAATTATGCCTGTGGCAACGGAGTGCGCGACGGCGGCCAGGTCATTCATCCCGTCGGCGGTGATACCCAGGGGCTGATCAACGAGGTCAACGACATTGTCGCCAATACCTGGACTCCGCTGGCTGAAAGCATGTACAACGCCGTCGGCTACTATAAAAAGAACCCCAACCTCCGCCTGCATCTCGACGATTTCAAAACCGACGAAGATCCCATAATCGCCTGGTGCCAGATGAATAATATCCTGCTGATCACCGACGGGGCTTCCACCGCCGACCAGAACCCGACCATGATGAACTTCGCCAACGCGCTCGACTACAAGCTGGGCAGCGACACCTGCGACGCCCTCCACGGCAGCACCTATCTCGACGATCTGGCCAAATTTGCCCACGAAGATATCTGGCGGGACCGAATTTTCCCTCAGGGCGAAGCCAGACAAACCGTCACCACCCATGTCGTAGCTGTAGGCAATTTCCGCGATGAAGGGGCCGACAAATGCAGCCCCGACGTCCTCCTGGCCGCCGCCGCCGAAAGCGGCGGCACCACTCTTTACCAGGCGGAAAACCTCAACCAACTGGAACCCCGCCTGCGCGAGGCCTTCCGCAACATCCTGGCCGGGGCCGCGGCCGGCTCCGCCGCTTCGGTTATCTCCGCCACCCGTTCCGGCGAGGGCGCGGTTTACCAGGCCATCTTCTGGCCGGAAAAATTCGATCAGGCCGGCAACATGATCACCTGGGCCGGCGAAGTCCAGGCCCTGTTCGTCGATGCCCGGGGCCGGCTCTACGAGGACAGCAACCGCAATCGCCGACTGGATGCCGAAGACCAGCCGGTCGGCATTTTCCACGACCCCATTATCGGCAGTTCCCGGGCCTGCATCGGGACACTGACTGACGAAGTTTGCGACGGCGA
This sequence comes from Desulfurivibrio nitratireducens, assembly GCF_044068515.1. Classification (NCBI taxonomy): domain Bacteria; kingdom Pseudomonadati; phylum Thermodesulfobacteriota; class Desulfobulbia; order Desulfobulbales; family Desulfobulbaceae; genus Desulfurivibrio; species Desulfurivibrio nitratireducens. The sequence goes on along the minus strand of NZ_JBIPKI010000020.1, from coordinate 4,966 downwards.
AGTCAAGGACATTGCCGAGGTCAATTACCTGTGGAGCGCCAACGGCTGGCTCAGCAACCTCAACGACGGCGCGGTCCTCAGCAATCGCGCCGCCGCCAACTACATGACTGATGCCTCCCGGCGCTATATCTTCACCTGGAACGATCGCAGCGGCGACGGCCTGGTCAACTCCAATGAAGTAATTCCTTTCGAAGCGGCGACCATCTACGGTCTGGGCCCGGAAGTCTACCGGGATCTAAAGGTGGAAAGCGCCGAGGAAGCCCAGAACGTGGTCAACTGGGTCCGCGGTTTAGATCAGGCCGGGCTCCGCAGCCGCCGGATCGAAACCAGTCCCGGCCAGGCCATAACCTGGCGGCTGGGCGATGTGGTCCACTCCACTCCCACCGTGGTTTCCCGGCCGGCCGAAGGCTATCACTTCCTTTACCGCAGCCCCTCCTACGCCGCCTTTGCCAACCGCTACAACCACCGCCGCCACATGATATATTTCGGCGGCAACGACGGCATGCTTCACGCCGTCAACGGCGGCTTCTTCAATGCCGGCCAGAAAAAATTCTGCCTTACTCCGAGTTGCGCCGACGAGGCGGGTGCCATGCCACTGGGAACGGAAATGTGGGCCTACGTGCCCTATAATTTATGGCCCCACCTCCGCTGCCTCAGCGACCCCGAATACGGCCACAAGTATTACGTTGACCTGGTGCCGCGAGTTTTCGACGTCCAGATTTTCGACCCCGCCGACCCCAACCATCCCGGCGGCTGGGGCACCATCCTGGTGGGCGGGATGCGTTTCGGCGGAGAAAAGACCACGGCCAACGACAAGACCTTCAATTCCGCCTTCTTTATTCTCGATATCACCAACCCGGAAGAACCGCCGAAACTGCTGGCCGAGATGACCTTCCCCGGCGACGAGGCCGAAATGGGCTTCACCACCGCCGTGCCCACCATGGTGCCGATGGTCGAAGACGGCGTCTCCGAATGGTACCTGGTACTGGGCAGCGGCCCCACCAACCTCAAGGGGGAAAGCAGCCAGACCGGCCGGGTGGCGGTTATTTCACTGCGGCAACTGATCGCCGGCGAGATCCCCTTCCGCCTGCCCACGACTGCTCCTGCCGAGTCCACCCGGGCCGGAAGTTTTGCCCTGAGCGGCCACCCCAACTCCTTTGTCTCCGATCTGATTACGGTGGATTTCGATCTCAATTTCCTGGCCGATTCGGTGTACTTCGGCACGGTCAGCGGCAATTTCAGCGACGGTTGGGGCGGCATGGTTTACCGTCTGGTGACGGAAAAGCTGGACCTCACCGGCCGGCAGACCGCCAGCCATCCCCACCAATGGTCCGACCTGTTGCCGGGCAAGACCAACCCCCTGCCCCTGATCGATGTGGGTCAACCGGTCACCGCCGCCCCCGCCGCCGCCTGGGACGGCAGTAATTACTGGATCTATTTCGGCACCGGTCGGCTCTTCAACCGCGAGGATTACAATGATCAGAACGTTTACACTTACTATGGGATCAAGGAGCCCCAGGATTGCCTGGTCAACCGGTTCACCTGGGATACCGTGGAACGGAAGAACGTCAGCACTGCCAGCCTGAGTGCCGACCCGGGCCAGAGAGGTTTGCTGCAAGTCGATCAAATTGAGGTGCGGAGCAATATCAACGCCGCCGGGGCGCTGCTCGAGTGCCGGGACGGTACTGCCAACTGTCTGCCCCCCGATACCTACAACTTCCAGCAACTGCGGCAATACATCGTCGGTTTCGGCTGTCAATCCGACCAGCGCGGCACCGACGGCTGGTACCGGAAATTTCATGATACCGGCGAACGCAACCTCGGTCAGGCCACCGTTCTGGGCGGACTGCTGACCTATTCGGCTTACCTGCCCAGCGACGATGTCTGCCGGCCCGAAGGCTTTTCCGACCTCTACGCCCTCTTCTACCAGACCGGCACCGCCTGGCACCGCCCGGTGTTCAGCCGCTTCCAGGAACCCGGCGGCGAATTCGTCCAGTACCAGCAGCGGATCGGGCCCGGCCTGGCGATCACCCCCAGCCTGCATGTCGGCACCGAGACCGGGGCCAAGGCCTTCCTCCAGACCAGCACCGGGGCCATCGTCGGCATCGAGCAGCCGGAACTGCCCTTCCGGGAGTTCCGCACCGGCCGGGAGTCCTGGCGGGAGATTTATCGCCAGATCTTCACGGACTAAGGCGCTGAAAGGCAAAAGGGAGTCGGTCCGATTTTCGCTCCGTCAGGCGAAAATCGGGCCGGCTCCCTTATTTTTCTGCCGGTTTGGCCGGCTTAGCCGCTGAATTGCTCCTCCCGGACCAACTCTACTCCCGCCTCCCGCAGACGGCTCAGAGCCCGTTCCCCTTCCTGCCGATCCACCGGCCGGCAGCCGTCCACCAGCAGCCGCGCCGCCAGGCCCAGGCGGCGGGCGTCCAGGGCCGTGGCCAGCACTCAGACATCGAGGGCCAAGGCCGCGAGCGGGAAATACTTGCCAATTGCCACCCATCCCTTTACATGGTAAGGTTGCGGCGATGAAGAGCAGGGAAAGCGGCAAGGTGGTTTGCACCAACAAGAAGGCCTACCACGATTTCACCATCGAACAGGTGATCGAGGCGGGAATGGTCCTCAACGGCCCGGAAATCAAGTCGTTAAGGGCCGGCAAGGCCAACCTCAAGGACGGCTACGCCCAGATCAGGAAAAACGAGCTTTTTCTCTACAACGTCCATATTTCGCCCTATACCTTCGCCACCCAGGAGGTCCCCGATCCCTTAAGGGCCCGCAAGCTTTTGCTCCACCGCCGGGAGATCAACAAACTGATCGGCAAGCTCAAGGAGCAGGGCTATACCCTGGTGCCCCTGAAGATTTACCTCAATGCCCAGGGCCGGGCCAAGCTGGCCCTGGGCCTGGCCAAGGGCAAAAAACATTACGACAAGCGGGCGGCCCTGAAGCAAAAAGAGTCGGATCGCGAACTCCAGCGCATCATGCGGCGGGGGTAAACACCCCCGGAGCATAATCCTGAGAGAACTTTGGCGAAACTATTCGGCCAAACGGTTGTCTTATATAAATAGGAAGTTAAACCGGCACCGACCACCGGCGCCGTTTGCAGATAAATCACAAAAGATAAGGGGGCGAAACGGCTTCGACGGGGATATATAAGCACGGGCTGCATGTCGAGGTTTCCATCCACCTCGTAAAACCGGTGGAACTAAATATAGTCGCAGACGACTATGCACACGCAGTAGCCGCCTAAACAGCGAGTTCACTGCCGTCCTGCCGTACCGCTCCCGCGGGTTCGGTTAAAGGGCGTCGCTTAGCGGGATAGCTTTCGGGAACTCCTGTGGTCCGACGGCGAAACTGAAGCAGGATAGTGTCGCGGGTTTCTCGCCCTGGAGAAAAACCGGCACGATAAATCACCTTAACCGGGGCTAAGCATGTAGACGCCTGCTGGGGAGTATTTCCGGACCCGGGTTCAACTCCCGGCGCCTCCACCATTTCAGTATCCGACAACGTCCCACAAAGTACAAAAAACCCGCATCCAGACAAGGATTGCGGGTTTTTTGTGTCCGACGTCGTCCAAATAAAACTATTGCCATCCGGGGGCAACTGGGGGTAACATTGGGGGTAACAGCAAGGCTCTCGGGGGCTGTTACCCCCAAACCAATGGAAATTTTGCTAGGATTACGGGGAACCCCTTATGTCTCCTGCGCTTACAGCGCGTGGCTATCCGGGCGGCCAAGAGCAAGGACAAACCATACAAAATCTTTGATGGTGATGGCCTTTTCCTACTGGTTACCCCCACGAAGAAGGGAGAGTTACCCCCAAGTGGTGGGGGTAAGTGGTGGCGTTTCAAGTATCGCTTTGGGGGTAAGGAAAAACTGCTATCGTTTGGCACCTACCCCGAAGTCTCACTTTCCTTGGCCCGAGAAAGGAGAAACGAAGCCCGTAAACTGGTGGCCCTGGGCATTGACCCGGGCGAGGAGAGGAAGGCATCCAAGGATGCAGAGTCAGGCACGGGAAGCTTCGAGGCGGTCGCCCGCGAATGGCACGCAAAGTTTGCGGCCGTGGAATGGTCCGAGGTGCATGCCAAAAACATCATTTCCCGACTGGAAAAAAATATTTTCCCTTGGCTGGGAGCCAGGCCGGTTAACGAGATTACCGCCCCTGAAATAATCAGGGTATTCCGCATGATCGAAGAGCGCGGCCATCTGGAAACCCTGCATCGCACCCTCCATAACTGCGGCCAAGTCTTTCGCAATGCCATTGCCACCAGTCGCGCCACCGCCGATCCCACCTACAAGCTGGGCGAGGCCTTCCCCAAGCCCACCAAAAAGCATTTTTCCGCCATCACCGACCCCAAAGATGTTGCAAACCTTTTGCAGGCCATCAACGAATACCAGGGCTCTTTTGTCGTCAAGTGCGCATTAAAGCTGGCCCCGCTGGTTTTTTTACGCCCCAAAGAGTTGCGCCTGGCCCAATGGTCCGAATTTGACCTCGACCGGGCGGAGTGGAAGATCCCCATTGCCCGAATGAAAAGGACCCGCAGAGACAAGGAGGCCAACCCCAAAGAGGTCCATTTTGTCCCCTTGGCCAAACAAGCGGTGGCCATCCTGCGTGAACTGCAGCAGCTTACAGGCAGCGGCCAACTGGTGTTTCCTGGCCTAAGAGGAAATAGCAGACCGATCAGCGATGCCACTTTAACCAACGCCCTTCGCCGTATGGGCTATGCCAAGGATGAAATACACGTTCACGGCTTCCGGGCTATGGCCCGCACCATGTTGCGCCAGAACCTGGGGGTTGAGTCGGAATGGATCGAACGGCAGTTGTCCCACGCAGTGGACAATCCCTTGGGCAGAGCCTACGACCGAACCACGTTCTTGCCCGAACGCCGGAAGATGATGCAGGCCTGGGCCGATTATTTGGATGGACTGTCAGGTTGAATTTTTTCTCTGTTTACTTCTCAATGTTAGACAGTAGG